>JAIBFA010000103.1 GCA_019459325.1 Thiobacillus sp. | reverse complement strand
TCCCGACTCGCCCCACTCCGGACCTATCGCTTCGAGGCCCGCGATCACCCCCCGGTCCCCCAGCGCAGCCGACTCGGTATAGCCGCGAACCGTCTGCGCACCCTGCTGCACGAAGGCCTGAACGGCGTGCCGGGCAAGGTCGAGGCGGGGCCGCCCAAGCACATGTCCTCTGCGGTCGGCCAGATCGTGAACTTCCTCGGCACCTTGCAGAACGAATGGGCCGGCGCCCAGGCCTTCTCCTCGTTCGACACCTACATGGCGCCCTTCATCCGCAACGACGGCATGAGCTACGAAGCGGTGAAGCAGTGCATCCAGGAACTGATCTACAACCTCAACGTGCCGTCGCGCTGGGGCACCCAGACGCCGTTCACCAACCTCACCTTCGACTGGACCTGCCCGGAGGATCTGCGCGAACAGGTGCCGGTGATCGGCGGCGAGGAAATGCCTTTCACCTACGGCGAGCTGCAGGTCGAGATGGACATGATCAACCGCGCGTATATAGAAGTCATGACAACCGGCGACGCCAAGGGCCGCGTGTTCACCTTCCCCATCCCCACCTACAACATGACGCCGGACTTTCCCTGGGAATCGGAAAACGCCGAGCGCCTGTTCGCCATGACCGCGCGCTACGGCCTGCCGTATTTCCAGAACTTCATCAATTCCGAGATGAAGCCAAACCACATCCGCTCCATGTGCTGCCGCCTGCAGCTCGACCTCAGAGAATTATTGAAGCGAGGCAACGGCCTGTTCGGCTCGGCCGAGCAGACCGGTTCGGTCGGCGTGGTGACGATCAACTGCGCGCGCCTGGGCTACGAGTACAAGGGCGACGAAGCCGGGCTCTTGCGCCGTCTTGACGCGCTGCTCGACATGTCTCGCAATGGCTTGGAAATAAAGCGCAAGGAAATCCAGCGCCTGATGGACAACGGCCTCTTCCCCTACACCAAGCGCTATCTCGGCACGCTGCGCAATCACTTCTCGACCATCGGCGTGAACGGCGTCAACGAGATGATCCGCAACTTCACCGACGACGCGCACGACATCACCAGCGAGTGGGGCCGCGCCTTCGCGGTGCGGCTGCTCGACCACATCCGCGGCCGCATCGCCGCGTTCCAGGAAGAGACCGGCCACATGTACAACCTGGAAGCCACGCCGGCCGAGGGCACCACCTACCGCTTCGCCAAGGAGGACGCCAAGCGCTACCCGGACATCCTGCAGGCGGGCACCGAGGACGCGCCCTATTACACCAACTCAACGCAGTTGCCGGTGGGCTTCACCGACGACGCCTTCGAGGCGCTGGAGCGGCAGGACGACCTGCAGCGCAAATACACCGGTGGCACCGTACTGCACCTCTACATGTCGGAGAACATTTCATCGACCGAGGCCTGCCGCAATCTGGTGCGCCGTGCGCTGGAACGCTTCCACCTGCCCTACATCACCATCACGCCGACCTTTTCGATTTGCCCCAAGCATGGCTACCTCGCCGGCGAGCACGAGTTCTGCCCCACGTGCGACGAGGAAGCCCTGTCCCGTAAACGCGCTGTTAACGCCTGATCCCCAAGGAGACCGAAATGAATGACATGACTGTTCCGACCCAAGTACTGACTGCTGACGCACTGAAGGACGAAGAGCGCACCCGCTGCGAGGTGTGGACCCGCGTGATGGGCTATCACCGTCCGGTGACGAGCTTCAACAAGGGCAAGAAGAGTGAGCATCGCGAGCGGCGCCACTTCGTCGAGAGCCGCTGCAGGCTGGGCTGATGCCAACTATTCCGTCATCGCGAGGAGCGTAGCGACGTGGCGATCCAGAGTCTGTTGACCTATCCCGCACCCTGGATCGCCCTAAAGGACTCCGATCCACTAGGTGCTGAAGCACCTGTGGAATCGTATGCTTCGCGTCGCTCGAAATGACGAATATGGAGCTAAGCACATGCTGAGGGTGGGCGGCCTGACGCCGCTTTCCACTACCGACTGGCCCGGTATGCTGGCCGCGGTGGTGTTCTGCCAGGGCTGTCCCTGGCGTTGCGGCTATTGCCACAATCCCGACCTGATTCCTGCGCGCGGCGAAAACGAAATCCCCTGGGAAGACGTGATCGCTTTCCTGCGCCGCCGTCAGGGACTGCTCGACGGCGTCGTGTTTTCCGGCGGCGAGCCGACCGCACAGGCGGGCCTGCTGGACGCCATGCGCGAGGTGCGCGCGCTCGGTTTCAAGATCGGCCTGCACACCGGCGGCATGTATCCGCAGCGGCTGGCGGCGGTGCTGCCGCTGGTCGACTGGGTGGGGATCGACGTGAAGGCGCCGTTTGCCGATTACCCGCGCGTCACCGGCGTGGCCGGCAGCGGCGAGCGGGCGCATGCCGGCCTGCTGGAAGTGGTGGCCTCAGGCGTCGCGCATGAAGTCCGCACCACCGTGCATCCGGCGCTGCTGGCTGATGCGGACGTGGTCGGCCTCGCGCACGAGCTCGCTGCGCGCGGGGTGAAACATTACGTTATCCAGGCTTTCCGCAGCCAGGGCTGCGGGAATGCGAGCTTGTGCCAGAACGCGACGCGCGAGCGGCCGTTGCAGGACGTGGGCGGGGAACTGGCCGGGCTGTTCGGGAAATTTTCGGTGCGCGCGTAGGTTCAGCGCCGACCGGCTTGCAGGAACAGCGACCACTGCAACTTCCACGCAGAAGTGAGTTGTTCCAGTGCACTGCGTGCCTTCATTGCATCAGTCCATTTCCAGGAACATGTTTTTTCAGAAGATGGACGAAATCGTCGGGTGGGACTGGACGGCTGATCAGATAGCCCTGGATCACATCGCAATGCATGGCAGCCAAAAGATCCATCTGGACAACTTCTTCCACGCCCTCGGCCACGACGCAAAAATCCAAGACTTTTGCCAGCGCGATGATGCGTTCAACGATCGCTTGCTGGCGGGCATCCGAGACCAAATTAATAATGAAGGCGCGATCGAGTTTGAGGATGTTGGCCGGAACCTGGGTCAGATAAACCAGCGATGAATAGCCTGTACCGAAATCGTCGAGTGCAATGTTGACGTTCATCTCGCGCAAACCGGCCAATGTGTCGCGTACATCGGACGAATGGTCGACTGCGGTGGTTTCCAGAATTTCAATTTCCAGGCGTTGGGGCGCAAGGCCGTTGACGTCGAGCGCGCTGCGAACTTTTTCCAGCAGGTTGCCGAACTGGAATTGGGCCGGGGAAATATTGACGGAAACGTTCAAGGGGGGAAGCCCCAACCGGTCCCATGCAGCCATCTGCGCGCAGGCGGTCTTCAGGACCCAGTCGCTCAGCCAGTCGGTCAAGCCCATCTCGTCGAGCAGGGGGACAAAGAGTCCAGGCGGAACCAGGCCACGCTTGGGCGAATTCCAGCGTGCCAGCGCTTCTGCGCCGACAATGCGCCGGCCGGCCAGTTCGAATTTTGGCTGGTAATAGAGGATAAATTCCTGGCGGCTGATCGCTTCGCGTAAATCCTGTACCAATTCGAACCGCGCCTGTGCTTTCTCGTTGATGTTTGCGGAATAGAAGCGGAAACCACCGGGCTGCCGGCGCTTGGCCTCGTACATGGCGGCATCCGCCATTCTGAGTAAATCCTCAAAGTTCTCGGCTTCGTCGGAATAGAGCGCAATACCGATGCTGACGGAAATGGTGACCTGGCGACCGGCGATGAGCATGGGCATGGCCAAGACTTCGTTAAGCTTTCGCGCCAGGGATTCGAGTTTGTCGGGCTCGCTGCCAGGTGCGAGTTCAGGAACCAGGAGGATGAATTCATCGCCACCCAGACGCGCGACGGTATCGCTCTGTCGGATGTGGGACTTGAGCCGCTGCGCACATTCGATCAACAGCGCATCGCCCGCTGCGTGGCCGAGTGAGTCGTTGATCTGCTTGAAATTGTCCATATCCAGCAGCATCAACGCCACAGAGGTGCGTTCCCGCTCGGCACGCACCAGGGCCTGCTCCACCCGGTCGCGAAGCAACACGCGATTGGGCAGGTCGGTGAGCGCATCGTAGTGGGCCTGGTGGTAGAGTTTTCCCTCCCAGACCAAGTTGGAAGCCGCCACTGACAGCCGATCCGCCACGCTGAGCCCTGCGGCCACGATATCGGCTAAATCTTCCGGAAGCTTTTCGTAAGCCAAGATCAGAAGCGAGTCGAGACCACCGTTGACCCGGCTGGGAAACAGGAGGACTTCCTTCAGTGGCTCGTCGAATAGAGGTCGAAGGCAATGGGCGGATGGGGTATCGAGTTGGAGATGCAGCCAAGCTTGCTCGGCATCCGGGCTCAGCCGCTCCCGGATGCCAGGGCAGCTCACTGCAGCGAGCGTCTTGCCTGTCTCGCCAAGGGCAACCATGAACGTTCCAGTGTCATTCGCGCCGAGGCGAATGAGGCCGGCCCTGTCGCAGGGAATGGCCTGGCGGATGTGGCCCAGCACCAACTCGACCAGGTAGTCCATCGCGGATGCGCCGAGAATGGCACGGTCCAGTTCCGCGAGCATGTGGAGCATGTGGAACTTGTACCGCAAATTGCCTGACATCTGGTTGAACGCGTGTGCCAAGCTGCCGAATTCGTCCTTACCCGCGTCTTGCACCGTGACCCCCAGGTCGCCGTTGGCTAGGCGGCGCGTGCCTTCCGTGAGCCGTTCCAGCGGCCGCATCTGGCGGCGAATCTGGTTGACCGCCAACAAAAAGGCAAGCGCGATGGCGGCCACGACGATGGCGGAAAAAACCTGCTGAAAGCGTTCAAGCCCCTTGAGGACGGCCTGCCTTGAGTCAGCCACCATGACGATGATGCCGGGATGAGCATAGCGAGCCTGCAAGCGGGCTTGCCAGAAGGCCGCCAGATAATCGGCACCGCTGCCATCTTCCCTGACCGACCAGGGAAACACCCCGCCATTGCGCGGGTCAAGCAGCTGCGGCCACGCCTCGGCACTCGGCGAAGCGAGGCCGGGTGTGCAATAGGCAGGCTGAAAATCCGCACTCACCACGCAGTAATGCTCGGGTGCTTCATCGTTACGCCAGAGACTTTGTTTGTCCAGTTGACCCAACAGCAAACGTTGTGTTTTCGGCAGGGCGGTCAGCATGGAGGGTGCCAGTTTCCCCTCCAGGAAGAGTACGGTTCCGCCCTGGGAAAGGTGATGCATCTGTTCGCGCGTCAGTTCCGGCCAGGATGTATTTTCCAGAATGCGGTAACGCAGGAACCCCACAGGTCGCGGATTGGCTGTGCCCCCCGTCTGTGCCAGGCGGGCGGCCTCCCGCTGCAGGTCATCGGCCCGCCAATTGAGGCTCTCGACGAAACTCATGCCGAGCGAACGGCTGTCCTGCTGAAGCCGGCGGTAGTTGACGTCTGTCAACATGTCGCCGACCTGGAAATAGGCAACGAGCGCCACCCCCCCCATAGGCAACAGGGCTGCCAGCATGAAGCGCAGTAACAGACGCCGGCCGATCGCGCTGCTCAGGAGCGGTTGCGCCACAGATCAATGCTCCGAAGCGCGGCCGATGAAGCCCCCATTGCCCGCCCGTACGATATCGTCACGGGCCCTGGCAGCGGTCAACTGTTTCTGCGTGAGACCATCGGGTCCCATGCTGTAAAGGTCGAAGTCGCTGTTGAGCGGGTTTAGGTTCTTGTCCTTGCGTTGAGCGCCTTTGTTGGGGGGCGGTGCCACATCAATGCCCAGATATTGGTAAGCGCGGCCCCAGGGGTCCTGAGGCAGGGGGATGTTCAAATCGTTGAGGCTATCGGGGAAGGTGCCCGCCTTCGTTCGGTAGCGCTCGAGCGCCATCGAGATCTGGGCGATGTCCGCGATCGCTTTGGCGCGCCGTGAGCGTTCCACGTATTCCTGGTAATTCGGTACGGCGATGGAGATCAATGCCATAGCGATAACTAGCGCAATCAGCAACTCGATCAGAGTGAAGCCCCACTGCTTGTTCCATCTAGATAGACACATCGAAAGCAACCTCACAAATACTTATCGGGAGGGGCGTCCGATTCGTAATAGTTATATCGGCAGAAGAGCGCCGATATTGAGGGTTGGACCGTTCTTATGTGGCCATTCCACTCTTGTCGCTGCTAGTCAATAACTACCACTCTCGGATGTTGAACGGCCTGCAGCGCGGTAGATCAAGGTGTGAATGGCCTTCTTTGCGTGGCGGGCAGGCGACCCGGCGAGCAGCGCGGGCGGATCGTCCGGAGGATAGGCGGCGCAGCGGCCGACGCCTACGAGAAATGATCCTCGAATGGGCTCACGCAGGTAGCAGCGTCAGCCGCAGATCGCCGCCGATCTGCCGCACGTCGGACAGTCTGAAGCGTGCGGCGTCGCCCAATGCGGTGAGCGGCGGGTGGCCAAATAGCCCGCGTGCGTGGTCCCCCACTGCCATCGGCGCCACGTAGGCCACCCATTCGTCTACCATCCCGGCGGCAAGCAGCGCGCCGTTGAGTACGGCGCCGGCCTCGACGTGCAGTTCGTTGACGCCGCGTTGGGCCAGCAGCGTGAGCAGTGCGGCCAGGTCGACGCGGCCGTCCGTGCCGGGCAATTCGATCACCTCTGCGCTCGCCTGTTCGAGCGCGGCGCGCGTGGCCGGATCGGCGGCGTGGTGACAGACTACCAGTGCGGGCAGGATCGCCGCGTCCGCAGGCGTGCGCAAGCCGGAATCGACGATCACCCTGAGAGGCTGGCGGCCGATGTCAAAGTCGCGGACAGTCATGCGCGGATTGTCGGCGAGTACGGTGCCACTGCCGGTGAGGATGGCGCAGGCGCGCGCGCGCAGCCTTTGCACATCGGCGCGCGCTCCTTCGCCGGTGATCCACTGCGACTGGCCGTTGGCAAGCGCCGTCTTGCCGTCCAAGGTCGACGCAGTCTTCAACCGCACCCACGGCCGCTGGCGCGTCATGCGCGAAACAAATCCGGGATTGAGCGCGCGCGCCTCGTTTTCCAGCAAGCCCACTTCGGCCTGAATGCCGGCCAGCGTCAGCATGGAAATGCCGCCGCCCGCGACCAGGGGATTGGGATCGGTCATCGCCGCCACCACGCGGCTCACACCGGCCTGAATCAGCGCCTCAGCGCAGGGAGGCGTGCGGCCATGGTGCGAGCAGGGTTCCAGCGTGACGTAGACCGTCGCGCCGCGCGCGGTTTCGCCCGCCGCGGTCAGCGCGTGGACTTCGGCGTGCGGGGTGCCGGCACGTTGATGCCAGCCCTCGCCGACGATGCGCCCGTCCTTGACGATGACGCAGCCGACGCGCGGGTTGGGGTGGGTGGTGAAGAGTCCGCGTGCAGCGAGCTGCAGCGCGCGCGCCATGTGGGCATGGTCGGTGGCGCTGAAGCGGGCGGTAACGGGCATTTATTGGTCGATGTCGCGGATGACGTCGCGGAAGTCGTCGACGTCCTGGAAGCTGCGGTACACCGAGGCAAAGCGGATGTAGGCGACCTTGTCGAGCTTCTTCAGTTCGTTCATCACCAGCTCGCCGATTTCGCGTGCGGGAATTTCGCGCTCGCCCAGCGTCAGCAGGCGCTGGCGGATGCGGCCGACTGCGGCGTCGACAAGCTCGGTGGAAACCGGACGCTTGTGCAGCGCACGGCGGAAGCCCTCGCGCAGTTTGTCTTCTGAAAAATCCTGACGCGTGCCGTTGGTCTTGACGATTTGCGGTGGTCGCAGCTCGGCGGTTTCCCAGGTGGTGAAGCGTTTGTCGCACGCGGCACAGCGGCGGCGCCGACGAATCGCGTCGCCCGCCTCATTGACGCGGGAGTCGATGACCTGGGTGTCGAGGGAACCGCAGAAGGGACATTTCATGGGTAGGGGTCAGGATTCAGGGGCCAGGATTCAGGGGATGAGCGGCTTCGCCGCGAATTGATCGAAGGGGCCGCGAAGCGACTTTCCCTGACCCCTGAATCCTGACCCCTGAGCCCTCTCAGCCATAAACCGGAAACTTCGCCACCAGCTTCGCCACTTCGCCCTTCACGCGCTCGATCACCGCCTCGTCGGTCGGCGCGTCGAGCATGTCGGCGATCAGGTGCGCCAGTTGTTCGGCTTCCAGTTCCGTGAAGCCGCGCGTGGTCATCGCCGGGGTGCCGATGCGGATGCCGCTGGTGACGAAGGGCTTCTGCGGGTCGTTGGGGATGGAGTTCTTGTTGACCGTGATGTGGGCACGGCCGAGCAGGGCTTCGGCTTCCTTGCCGGTGAGCTTCTTGGGCTGCAGGTCGACCAGGAACACATGGCTTTCGGTGCGGCCGGAGATGATGCGCAGGCCACGCTCGACCAGCACCTTGCACATCACCAGCGCGTTGTCGATGACCTGCTCCTGGTAGAGCTTGAACTCCTTGGTCGACGCCTCCTTGAACGCCACCGCCTTGCCGGCGATGACGTGCATCAGCGGGCCGCCCTGCAGGCCGGGGAAGATCGCGGAGTTGATCGCCTTCTCGTGCTCGGCCTTCATCAGGATGATGCCGCCGCGCGGGCCGCGCAGGGTCTTGTGGGTGGTCGAGGTCACCACGTCGGCATGCGGCACTGGGTTGGGGTAGACGCCCGCGGCGATCAGGCCCGCGTAATGCGCCATGTCGACCATGAAGATGGCGCCGATTTCCTTGGCGATCTTGGCGAAGCGCTCGAAGTCGATGCGCAGCGCGTAGGCCGAGGCGCCGGCAATGATCAGTTTCGGTTTATGTTCGCGCGCCAGCGCTTCCATTTTGTCGTAGTCGATCTCTTCCTTCTCGTTCAGACCATACGCGACGACGTTGAACCACTTGCCCGACATGTTCAGCGCCATGCCGTGGGTGAGGTGGCCGCCTTCGGCCAGGCTCATGCCCATGATGGTGTCGCCGGGCTTGAGGAAGGCCATGAACACGGCCTGGTTGGCCTGCGAGCCGGAGTTGGGCTGCACGTTGGCGGCTTCGGCGCCGAACAACGCCTTGACGCGGTCGATCGCCAGCTGTTCGACGATGTCCACGTATTCGCAGCCGCCGTAATAGCGCTTGCCGGGGTAGCCCTCGGCGTACTTGTTGGTGAGCTGCGAGCCCTGTGCCTGCATCACCGCCGGGCTGGTGTAGTTTTCCGACGCGATCAGCTCGATGTGATCCTGCTGACGGCGGTCTTCTTGCTGGATGGCCGCCCACAGGTCGGGGTCGGTCTTGGCGAGGGTGTCTTGGCGGTTGAACATGGCAGTCTGAGGCTGGGCTGAAAGACCGCGATTTTAACACGCAGCGCTTTGGCGAGCGGCTCGTATAATCGGCCAAAACCGGGACCCACCATGCAAAGACGAGATTTCCTGACAGGCGCCGGCGTCGCCGCCATGCTGCCGCTGGCAGCACAAGCAGCGCCCATGGAATTGAACCCGCTGCCGGCCATCCGCTGGCGGCTGGCGTCGAGCTTCCCTAAGAGCCTCGACACCATCTATGGGGCATCGGAAACTCTCTCCAGGCGGGTCGCGGCCCTGACGGGCGGCAAGTTCCAGATCCGCGTCTTCGCCGGCGGCGAACTGGTGCCCGGCCTGCAGGTGCTCGACGCGGTCGGCAACGGCACCGCCGAATGCGGCCACTCCGCAGGCTATTACTACGTCGGCAAGAACCTCGCCCTCGCCTTCGATACCGCAGTGCCCTTCGGCCTCACCGCGCGCCAGCAGAATGCGTGGATGTACGCCGGCGGCGGCATCGAGGGGCTGCGCAAGCTCTATGCGAAATACAACGTCGTGCAGTTCCCGGGCGGCAACACCGGCACCCAGATGGGCGGCTGGTTCAGGAAGCCGATCAAGTCGCTGGCTGATTTGCGCGGCCTGAAAATGCGCATCCCCGGCATCGGCGGCCAGATCATGGCCAAGCTCGGCGCCGTGCCGCAGACGCTGCCCGGCGGCGACATCTACCCCGCGCTCGAACGCGGCGCGCTCGACGCCGCCGAATGGGTGGGGCCGTACGACGACGAGAAGCTCGGCTTCCACAAGATCGCCAAACACTACTACTACCCCGGCTGGTGGGAAGGCGGGCCGCAGCTCAGTTTCTACGTCAACCGGGCAGCGTGGAAAGCGTTGCCCGAGCAGTACCGCCAGGCCTTCGAAGTCGCCACCGCCGAAGCGAATCAACTGATGTTGGCACAATACGACGCGAAGAACCCGCCTGCGCTGCTGCGCTTGGCCGGGCAGGGCGTTCAGCTGCATCCGTATCCGAAGGACGTCATGCTCGCCGCGCGCCGCGCCACCTTCGAACTGTACGAGGCCGAAGCGAAGACCAATCCCGACTTCGCCGCGATCTACCGTCCGTGGAAAGCTTTCCGAGACACCGAGTTCCAGTGGTTCAAGGTCGCCGAAGCGGCGTATTCCAACTTCAACTACTACGTGAAATGATGTCGCATCGCACCGCTTTGAAGCGGAATAAGGAGCACGCATGACCCGCCTCGACCAGCTGATCACCACCTTCGACCTCGGCCTGCGCACTGTCTTCGCCAGCCCCCACGCCGGCAGGCCCTATCCCGGCGTCGGCCCCGAGGCCGAGCTGAGCGATGCGGAAAAAGCCCAGGCCGCCGCGCTGATGCGCGTCAACCACGTCGGCGAAGTCTGCGCGCAGGCGCTGTATGCCGGCCAGGCGCTCACCGCCAGGAATGAAAAAGTACGCGCCGAGCTCGAACAGGCCGCGCGCGAGGAGACCGACCACCTCGCCTGGTGCGAGACGCGCATCAGCGAACTCGGCGGCCGCAAGAGCCTCTTGAACCCGCTGTGGTTCGGCGGCGCTTTTGGAATGGGTGTAGTCGCCGGCCTGCTGGGCGACAAATGGAACCTCGGCTTCCTCGCCGAAACCGAACGCCAGGTCGAAGCGCACCTCGACGGTCATTTGCAGAAGCTGCCGGAGGCCGACGCCAAGAGCCGCGCGGTCGTCGAGCAGATGAAGCTCGACGAAGCCCAGCATGCGCAGACCGCGGTGGACCAGGGCGGTGCGCCGTTACCGGCGCCGGTGAAGATGGCAATGCGCTTTGCGGCGGACGTGATGCGGAAGACGGCGAGCCGGGTTTAGCCAGCACGTCGTTTTTTATACAACCGCTTGAAATTAAACCTATCTATTCTTGCGCATCGGCCTATGATCGATCCATATGGTGTTTGCATGGGGATGAATCCACGCAGATACACCTGAAGCCACTGCAAGGAGAATCACCATGGCAAAAGGCCAAGTACGTGGAAACAAGGAAGCAAAGAAACCCAAGAAGCCGAAACAGGTTGTCGTTCCGGTGGGATCGTTCATTACGCCGCCCAAGGCTGCCAACCCGACAAAAAACCAGCACTGAGTTTTGAGCGGCACCGAGCAAACGCCACCGTCGAGGTGGCGTTTTTGCGTCCGGCATCCGGGATAGGATCGAGCGGAACTGCCGGGTTTTCGGCACGGCCTCAAATGGCGACAATAGCCAGATGGTCACCGCCACTTTCCGCTTCTACGAAGAACTGAACGACTTCCTGGCACCGGCCCGGCGCAAGCAGGAATTTACGGTGCCGTGCGCACAGGCGGCGACCACCAAGCACATGATCGAGGCGCTGGGGGTGCCGCACACCGAGGTGGAGCTGATCCTCGTCAACGGCGAGTCGGCGGACTTCAATCGTCTGCTGCAGGACGGCGACCGGGTGGCGGTGTATCCGCGCTTCGAGGCGCTGGACGTGACGCCGCTGCTGCGGGTGCGCGACACGCCACTGAGAGAAACGCGCTTCGTCGCCGACGCGCACCTCGGCGGACTGGCGCACATGCTGCGCATGCTGGGCTTCGACACGCTGTACGACAACCACTTCCAGGACGACGCCATCGTGGCGATTGCCGAGCAGGACGGCCGCATCGTGCTGACGCGCGACCGCGAAATGTTGAAACGCCGCGCGGTGTCACATGGCTGTTATGTGCACGCGCTTAAATCGGAAGATCAATTAAGGGAAATCGTCGAGCGGCTCGACCTGGCGCGCAGCGCGCGGCCGTTCACGCTGTGCCTGCACTGCAATGCGCCGCTGCGTCCAATCGACAAGGCGAGCGTGCTCGATCGCCTGCCGCCCCGGGTGCGCGAACACTATGAGCGCTTTTCCACCTGCGATGCGTGCGGACGCGTGTACTGGGAGGGTTCGCACTGGCGCAACATGCGGCGTGTGCTGGATGGAGTGCTGCCCGGCGATGAAACTTGAGCGACATCACGCAGTCCATCCCTGACCTTGAAAGGATGGTCGATGAACAAACTGAAACTGCAAATCCTTGCCTCCTTGCTTGTCGGGCTGGCGCTGACTGGCTGCGATGAGACGCCTGTCGGTGCGGCAGGCGAAGCCCGTGCGGAGGAAACTCCGCTCGATCGCAAGCTGGATCCCGCGCAGGTGGCGCGCGGCAAGGCGGTCTACGAGAAGGTCTGCCTGGAATGCCATGGCGCCGGCGGCAAGGGTCAGCCGGGCGACTGGCGCATCCGCGACGCTGACGGCCACTTTCCGCCGCCCCCGCTCGACGACAGCGCGCACGCCTGGCATCACCCCACCGCGGTGCTGCTGGACGTGATCCGCGAAGGCAGCCCGCAGGGCCAGGGCAAGATGCCGGCCTGGAAGGGCAAGCTCAGCGAACAGGAGATGCAGGACGTGGTGGCCTATATCAAGTCGCTTTGGTCCGACCCGGTCTACCGGCTGTGGTGGAAGATGGAGCAGCAATCGCTGGAACCCTGATCGTGCTGCGGTCTCTGTTTCGCCGGAGCAGGTAAAATGCCGGCATTGAAACCACATCCAACCAGGAGCAACAACATGAGCGAATACGGATTCGACACCCAGATCAGCGGCCCCTTCGACGCAGCCATCGAGAAGGTCACCGCCGCCCTCAAGACCGAAGGTTTCGGCGTGCTGACCGACATCGACGTGAAGAGCACCATGAAAGCCAAGCTCGACGTCGACATGCGCCCCTACCGCATTCTCGGCGCCTGCAACCCGCCGCTGGCGAACCAGGCAATCAGCGCGGAGCCCGACGTTGGCATGCTGCTGCCGTGCAACGTCGTGGTACGCGAGGAAGCCGACGGCAAGGTGACCGTGTCCTTCCTCGACCCCGGCATCATGGTCAAGCTGGTTCCCAACACTGCCGTTCACGGTGTCGCGACCGAGGCGCGCGCGCGTTTGATGCGGGTGAAGGACAGCCTGTCAGCCTGAACGGTTTGAGCCTTGTCAAAAAAGCCCGCGTCTGCGGGCTTTTTTGTTTTGCAGTCGGACCACAAACCGCTGGCCGGTTTGGCTTGGCCCGCGGACGGGCGCCAGATCACGCTTGGGCTGCCGATTCCATCAGAAGGACATGCAGACGGCGCGGGCCGTGCGCGCCGAGCTGGATGGTCTGCTCGACGTCGGCGGTGCGCGAAGGGCCGGTGATGATGTTGGTTGCGCGTGGCAGGCTGCCGCGCTCGGCGCGCAGCAGGGCCCAGGCGTCTTCCATGCGCGGCACGATGCGGTCCTCCGGCAGCAGGCACAGGAAATCGTCGGGCAGAAAATTCAAGCTGGTCGGGCTCTCGGGCCCCGACAGCAACATGAGACTGCCGGTCTCGGCGATGCCGCAGAAGGCCACCGCGAAGCCGATCCGGTCGTCGCCCCGGGCGCGGCGTGATTCCACCTGCCAGCCTTCCGGCCACACGATATCGGCCAGCAGCGGATGCGGCGCGACGCACACTCGCTGCGGCAGATACTGCGCCGCGAGGTAATCCGTGACTGCGTGAACGATCCCCGCATGCGAGGCGATTGTGGCATGGGTCCCCGCGGCCTTGGCCAGCTTGGCGAGGAAGCGCTCACGATCAGCTTCTGCCCATTGCGGTTGCGGCCCGCGCGCGTGGCCGTTCACGCGCTGCAGGACGTCAGGTGCATCGGCCCTCGCCGCATGGCCCAGCGCTTGCAAGATACGGCCGAGGATGGCTGCGCGGCTGTCGCTCATGGCTGCTTCCTCCGCTGCCACTGGGCCATGAAGGTGTCGCCCTGTGGCGCTGGCAGGTCGCGCGCGGTGGTCCAGGCCTGCGCAAAGGGCAGGCTGCGGAAGCGGCCACGGCCGCCGCTCAATCGGTTGAGCAGCCTGGTGCCCAGGCGCGTTGCCCAGCGGTAGAGCTGCGGCCGCCGCGCAAAGAAGGCCCAGGCAGCCAGCGCCCAGCGGCTGCGTGGCGGATGCAATCCGCGCGCAAATTCCTGGCGGCGAAGCTCGCGTAGCAGCTTCGGCAGCGGGATGGACATGGGGCAGACTTCCTCGCAGCGTCCGCACAGGGTCGAGGCATTGGGCAGCGGCCTGCCTTCGTCCAGCCCGACCATCAGGGGGGTGAGCACCGCGCCCATCGGCCCCGGGTAGACCCAGCCGTAGGCATGGCCTCCCACCGCGCTGTAGACGGGACAGTGGTTGAGGCAGGCGCCGCAGCGGATGCAGCGCAGCATCTCGTGAAAGGCGCCGCCGAGCATGCGACTGCGGCCATTGTCGACCAGCACCACGTGGAATTGCTCGGGACCATCGGCGTCCGCACGCCGGCGCGGCCCGGTGAAAAACGTGGTGTAGGACGTGATCTCCTGGCCGGTGGCGCTGCGTGCCAGCAGCCGCAGCAGCACTGAGGCGTCCTCCAGGTTCGGCACGACTTTCTCGATGCTGGCGAGCACGATGTGCACGCGCGGCAGGGTGGCGGAGAGGTCGCCGTTGCCCTCGTTGGTGACGATGACGGTGGAGCCGGTTTCGGCGATGAGGAAGTTGGCGCCGGTGATGCCGACGTCGGCCGCCAGGAATTTTTCCCGCAGCACCTGCCGTGCCTCGTCGACGATCTGCGGCACGGTCTCGAGCGGGCGGGTCAGACCCGGCTGGTGATGCAGGTCCTCGAACAGTCTGGCGATCTGGGCGCGGGTCTTGTGCACTGCCGGCGCGATGATGTGGCTGGGAGGCTCGTGCGCGACCTGGATGATGTATTCGCCGAGATCGGTCTCGACCACCTCGAGGCCGGCGGCTTCGAGTGCGTCGTTGACGGCGATTTCCTCGCCGACCATGGACTTGCCCTTGGCCACCATTCTTGCGCCCGCTTTGCGGCAGATGTCGAGCACGGCGGCACAGGCCTCGTCCGGGGTATCGGCCCAGTGCAGCTGGCCGCCGGACGTGACCAGCTGCTGTTCGAATCGCAGCAGATAATGGTCGAGGTTGGCGAGCGTATGGTCCTTGATCGCACGCCCGGCCTCGCGCAGCGCGTCGAACTCGGGCAACTCGGAGAGGGCGGCACGGCGCTTGTCGACGAAGCCCACCCCGGCCTTGGCCAGCGCCTGCTGCAGCGTGGCGTCGTTGAGGGCGCGTCGGGCGTTGTCGGAGAAGGCGTGCGAAGTCGGCTTCATGTCTTGTCGCCCGTGCCGATGTCGGGCGCGTCGGTCATGCCGGCCAGCAACTCGGCCAGGTGATAGATTCGCACCGGGCTGCCCATGCGCTTGAGGCGGCCGGCGATGTTCATCAGGCAGCCGAGGTCGCCGGAGACCAGTACATCGGCGCCGCTGGCGATCACGGCCGCGGCCTTGTCGGACACCATGCGCGTCGAGATGTCTGGATATTTCACGCAGAAGGTGCCGCCGAAGCCGCAGCAGACCTCGGCGTCCTTCAGCTCGATCCGTTCCGCGCCGACCGCGTCGAGCAATGTGCGCGGCGCCGCGTGGACACCGAGTTCGCGCCGGGCCGAGCAGGAATCGTGCATTGCAACCTTGCCGGCGAAATGCGCATCGGCAACCCGGTCGCCGGTGTGTTCGGCGAGGAAGGCGGACAGTTCGCGTGTGCGCGCTGCCAGGTTCTGCGCCGCTGCCAGCGTTTCCGGCTCGTCGCGAAACAGCTCGGGATAGTGTTTGACCAGCATGCCGGCGCAGGAGCCGGAAGGGACGACGACATGGTCGTAGCCCGCGAAGGCTGCGATGACCTGGCGCGCGATCGCCCGCGCGTTCTCGAAATCGCCGTTGTTGTAGGCGGGCTGGCCGCAGCAGGTCTGTTCGGGCGGCACCACCACCTCGGCGCCCAGCCGCTCGAGCAGGCGCACCGCAGCGAATCCGACGCTGGGGCGGAACAGGTCGACGAGACAGGTCACGAACAATGCGGCGCGCATGGGGAGTCCGGGAAGTCGGTCCCTTTATGTTAGCGGTTAACGGGGGACGTACGGTTTTTTGTCGATCGGCGAAGCCCCGTCCGCAGTGGGTGGGCTAACCGGTTATCGCTCGCCCGGATTCGGTGCCAGTTACGCCGAATCCAGTTCCTTTAGCACTTCCTGCACCAGCACCCAGGGCGCCACGACCACGGCCCAGAACATCGGCTGGCGTGCATGCCAGTCTTCGGCGTCACTCAGTTCGGCGCGGGCGATGCGGCCGTCTGCGAGCCAGGCTTGCACGGTGGCGGCGTTATTCTCGGCGACATGCAGGGCCGTGTCGACCAGGTCGGTGCCGGGGGCGACCTTGATGACGTCGCCGCGCGCGAAGTGGCGTTCGAGCTCGGGCCAGGCGAGCTGGGCGGTTTCGAGGTTGAGCTTGGCGCGGAGGATTTCGCTGGGGGTCATGTCGAGATGCAAGCTACAAGAAACAAGTTCCAAGAAGAGGGAAAAAGTCAGCGAGATTTTCCGCCGCCACGGCGCTGGCTGAGGGGGTGCTTGGGCACCTGGGGCGGACGGCCACGGCTGGCGGGGGCGGGCTTGCCCGATGCGGGTTTGCTTGAGCCGGATTTGTCTGAGCCCGTTTTGGTGGGCGCGGACTTCCCGGTGCCGGATTTGGGCGCGCCTGCTTTGGATGTACCAGGTTTGCCCGCGCCGGTCTTGGCGCGCTTGTCATCGGCGCGCGGCGTGCGCGTGCCTTCAGGCTGCTTGCCGGTGCCGGCAGGCTGGTACAGCGGGATCAGGTGCTTCTTGCTGTTGCCGATCAGGTCTTCGCGGCCCATTTCCTTCAGGGCTTCGCGCAGCAGCGGCCAGTTGTCGGCGTCGTGGTAGCGCAGGAAAGCCTTGTGCAGCCGACGCGTGCGGCCCTGTTTGACGACCGACACCGCCTCGGCCTTGCCGCCGAGCACCTTCTTCAGCGGGTTCTTTTCGGTGTGGTACATCGCGGTGGCCAGCGCCATCGGCGTCGGCAGGAAGGTCTGCACCTGATCGAGGCGGAAGTCGTGCTTCTTCAGCCATAAGGCCAGATTGAGCATGTCCTCGTCGGTGGTGCCGGGATGCGCCGCGATGAAGTAGGGGATCAGGTACTGCTTCTTGCCGACCGCACGCGACGCCGCTTCGAACATCTCCTTGAAGCGGTCGTAGGCGCCCATGCCGGGCTTCATCATCTTCGACAGCGGGCCGGCCTCGGTGTGCTCGGGCGCGATCTTGAGGTAGCCGCCGACGTGATGCTGCACCAGTTCCTTCACGTATTCGGGCGAGCGCACCGCGAGGTCGTAGCGCAGGCCCGAGCTGATCAGGATCTTCTTGATGCCGGGCAAGGTCCGCGCGCGGCGGTACATGTGGATCAGCGGTGTGTGGTCGGTGTTGAGGTTGTCGCAGATGTCGGGGAACACGCAGCTCAGACGCCGGCAGGCCTTCTCGATTTTCTCCGACTTGCACGCCATGCGGTACATGTTGGCGGTCGGCCCGCCGAGGTCGGAAATGACGCCGGTGAAGCCGGGCGTTTTGTCGCGGATCGCCTCGATCTCGCGGATCACCGAATCTTCGCTGCGGCTCTGGATGATGCGACCCTCGTGCTCGGTGATCGAGCAGAAGGTGCAGCCGCCGAAGCAGCCGCGCATGATGTTGACCGAGAAGCGGATCATCTCCCACGCCGGAATCTTGGCGTCGCCGTAGCTCGGGTGCGGCGCGCGCGCGTAGGGCAGGTCGTACACCGCGTCCATCTCCGGCGTGGAAAGCGGGATCGGCGGCGGGTTGAGCCAGACGTCGCGCTCGCCGTGCGCCTGACGCAAGGCGCG
Source organism: Thiobacillus sp. (assembly GCA_019459325.1). Taxonomy (GTDB): domain Bacteria; phylum Pseudomonadota; class Gammaproteobacteria; order Burkholderiales; family Thiobacillaceae; genus Thiobacillus. Next base: position 2,595 of record JAIBFA010000103.1, on the reverse strand, counting down.
GGCGTTGCCGGGGTTGGATTCGAGATGGAACACGCGCGAGGCGTGCGCGTAAAACGTCGGGTTGTTCTTCACCTGGTCGTAATCGGGCAGGCGGATCACGGTGCGAGCGCGCACTTCCTGTTTCGCGGCGAGGCGCTCGGCTTTCGGCACGATGCGGATGGGCGCCGCGCCCTCGGGCGTCTGCGCAGTGGGACCCTCCGGCGTCATCGCGTAGGGATCGACGTGGGCGTCGATCGCGCCGGGCGTGTCGAGTTCGGTCGAGAGCACCTCGATCCAGCTTTCTTCCGGTTTCCAGTCGTGCGGGACCATGAAACCGGTGCCGCGCACGTCGCGGATGTCGCCGATCTTCTCGCCCTTGGCGAGCCGATAGGAAATCTCCAGCAACGCGCGCTCGGCGTTGCCGAAGATCAGCAGGTCGGCCTTGGAGTCCGGCAGCACCGAGCGGCGCACGGTGTCGGACCAGTAGTCGTAGTGCGCAATGCGGCGAAGACTCGCCTCGATTGAGCCGATGATCACCGGGGTGCCGGGGAAGGCCTCGCGGCAGCGCTGGGCGTATACCGTGACGGCGCGGTCGGGGCGCTTGTTCGGCTCGGCGTTGGCTGTGTAGGCGTCGTCAGAGCGGATCTTGCGGTCCGACGTATAGCGGTTGACCATCGAGTCCATGTTGCCCGCGGTGACGCCGAAATACAGCGTCGGCTGGCCCAGCGCGCGGAAGGCGTCGGCCGAGTGCCAGTCCGGCTGGCTGAGGATGCCGACGCGGTAGCCCTGCGCTTCCAGCAGCCGCCCGACCAGCGCCATGCCGAAACTCGGATGGTCGATGTAGGCATCCCCCGTCACCAGGATGATGTCGCACGCGTCCCAGCCGAGCGCGGCCATCTCGGCGCGCGACATGGGCAGGAACGGGGCGGTGCCGAAGCGTGCCGCCCAGTGCTTGCGGTGGGAAAACAGGGCTGGGGTCATGGGGGGATTTTACCCGTGTATAAAAGCACAGGAGGGAACGGGGTCGCCAGCGCGGCCAGCCCCGTTCCCTCCCGGTTGGAACTGAAGAATAGACTCAGCGAATATCCAGCAGTTCCACCTCGAACACCAGGGTGGCGTTCGGCGGGATCACGCCGCCTGCGCCGCGTGAACCGTAGCCCAGCTCTGGCGGGATGGTCAGCTTGCGCTTGCCGCCGATCTGCATGCCGGCCACGCCCTGGTCCCAGCCGGGGATGACCTGGCCCGCGCCGAGGCGGAATTCGAACGGGTCGTTGCGGTCGACGCTGGAGTCGAATTTCTTGCCGTCGGTCAGCCAGCCGGTGTAGTGCACCGATACGTACTGGCCGGCGCTGGCGGTGGCGCCGCTGCCGGCAACGAGGTCTTCGATGATGAGTTCGCTCATGGATTCAGTCCTGGAGTGTGAGTTGACGATTGACGCGCATGTGACAGGCAATGCGCGAAGGCATTCATTTTCTCACGTTTCCGGCCCTGAACCGAGTCCGGGCTCAGCGCCACTCGGCGGGCAGGTAGCCCGCATCCGGATCGACCTCGATCGGGATTTCGGTGACGCTGCTGGCGTCCGCCGGCGCATCGCGCAGCACCACCTGCGGGAAGGCCAGCACCACGGCGACCATGACGAGCTGGATGACGAGGAAGGGGATCGCGCCCCGGTAGATGTCGGCGGTGCGGATGGACTTCGGCGCGACGCTTTTCAGATAGAACAGGGCGAAGCCGAAAGGCGGGTGCATGAAGGCAGTCTGCATGTTGACCGCGAGCATCACGCCGAACCAGATCGGGTCGATGCCGAGCTTGTAGGCGATGGGGCCCACCAGCGGCACGACGATAAAGGCGATCTCGAAGAAATCGAGGAAGAACGCCAGCGTGAATACCATCAGGTTGACGACGATGAGGAAGCCGAGCACGCCGCCGGGCAGCTGGTTGAACAGGTGCTCCACCCAGACGTCGCCGTCGAGCCCGCGGAACACCAGGGTGAAGATCGTCGAGCCGATCAGGATGAAGATGACGAAGGTGGTGAGCCGGGTCGTGCTGTCCATCGCCTGCGTGAGCGGCAGGCGGGAAAGTCGTCCGCGCGCCAGCGCCAGCAGCAGCGCGCCGGCAGCCCCCATCGCGCCGCCTTCGGTGGGAGTGGCAACGCCGAGGAAAATGGTGCCGAGCACCAGGAAGATCAGTACCAGCGGCGGCAGCAGGGTGGTGAAGACGCGCAGCAGCAGCGCCGAGCCGTGCAGCGTGCGCGCGGATGCTGGCATGGCGGGGACGGCATGGGGCTTCATCAGCGTTACGCCGAACACATAGAGCAGGTACAGCCCGACCAGCCCCAGACCCGGAATCAGCGCGCCTTTGTACATGTCGCCGACCGAGGCGCCGAGCTGGTCGGCCAGCACGATCAGCACCAGCGAGGGTGGCACGATCTGCGCCAGCGTGCCGGAGGCGGCGATGACGCCCGAGGCCAGCCGCTTGTCGTAGCCATAGCGCAGCATCACCGGCAGCGAGATCAGGCCCATGGCGATGACGGTGGCGGCGACCACGCCGGTGGGGGCCCCCCCGGGGGCCCCCCCCCCGGTGAACCCCGGAAGCCCGCCCCCCCCCCCCGCGGCG
>JAIBFA010000076.1 GCA_019459325.1 Thiobacillus sp. | reverse complement strand
CAGGGGCCGACCTGGCTTCGACGTGGGTCGCAAAGCAGCGTAGGGCATACCGAGGGTCAGAGCACCTCGTAAATCCAACTGAAAAACTTTAGTCGCAAACGACGAAAACTACGCCCTGGCCGCTTAAGGTCCAGGACTCACACTAGCCTGTTCATGGGCTGGGTCGGGGCAACCCGACAGTGAGTTAATTCACATGAAATCGTGCTCATCCGGGTCGCTTGGGTGGGTGCTAAATCCAAGGCGACTCGGCGAGATCCAGCCTGTTCGGCGGGCGTGATGGAGCTTAAAGCTTAAAAACACCGGACTAAGTATGTAGAACTGCCTGTAGAGGGCTTGCGGACGCGGGTTCGATTCCCGCCGGCTCCACCATATTCCGATCCATGGTGGTCCAAAGATGTGTGCCGTTAAGCATAAAGTGGCCAAATGGCCACGTTATGCTTTATTGCACGTTCGGACACATTATGCTTTTTGTGTCTTCGCATGGTAAGAAGGAGGGTTTGCCTCCGCCTTCCACGCTTTTCGGACGCAAAAAACCGGCCCAAGGCCGGTTTTTTGTTGTTTGTAGTCCGTTCAGCCCAGTTCTTCCCTGGCCTCCCGGATCAGGTCAAACACTCCCTCGACGGAATCCAGCGCTTCCACTGGCACCATCTGGCGGATTTCTCGGAGGCTACAGCCCTGGCCGTCTTCAATGAGCAGCCGGCATGCCGCTTTCACGTCAGCCTTTACTTGCGCCCGATTGGCGGCCTTTCGACTCTGCTGATAGGCCTTCCACCGCTCACCCAAGGCTCGAGCAAGGTCATTGGCCCTGAGATAGAGATGTCGGTCATCCAGACCAAGCCGCCGACCCACCTCAGCCACGCTGATCGGCACTTCTTGCTTCAGCATCCGCTCCAGTTCCAACCGGATTGCACCCCAGTCATGTGTCCGCGGGCTTTGGCGTTCCAGCCTGTTCATAGTTTCAAACGCAAAACCTAACTGCATGGCCGGGGCAGGCGGCGTCCAAGCGTCCAAGTCGCCCCGCATAAGCTTGGTTAGTGGAATACCGGCATGCAGCGCCACCTGCAAGTAACCCCCCAAGCTGGGCACGACTCCTTTGTTGAGCCAGCCATGAACGCTGCTCTTAGACACAGCAATCCGCCTAGCAAAGGATACGTAACGCCCCCCATCGAGTTTGAGGATCAGAGCCGCCAGGGACACTCCAATATTCTCCTTCGCGGGCAGAGCTTCAAACGAGGCTTGATCTGCGATCAAATCCCCAACCTGTCTCGCCACCCACATCGCCTCAGGTGAGGCCGGCTCGGCAGGGGCGTCCCCCAAGAATCCCCCACAACGTGTGCACCAGCCCGGCACCACGACTGCTCCATGATGACGCACGTGGGGTTTCTGGCAATGTGGACAGGTATCCACCAGCTGGGTCTTGTGCCGGTAGCACACGCTAACAGGCGCCACATCCCAGGAAAGGCGGAAGTATGGTTGTTTGCCTTGTTCCCGGTCACCCTTCAGACAATGAGGACACCACCTTCCCCGGAGCGGTGCCAAACCACTTGCCGGAAGTACATCAGCCCACCGGGACAAAGTCAGTCCATCCAGGTTGCCAACCCCGGTCTCTTCGGAGAGCCAAGCGGCCCAGGTATGTGCTGCCTCCCCTACACCAGACAGGTTGCGGTGTTGCCACTCGAAATCCGGACGGATCCCATGCCCATGGCGCCTCACCAAGGCGCGCGCGAGCACATGGGTGCTAACAGCATGGGACACGGCAAGGCGACAAAAATAGGACAGCAAGCTCTCTGTCTGTGTGGTCCCAACGGCTACAGGCTGAAGCGAATGAAAGGCCGTACGAGGGGTCGTTTTCATGGTATTCACCCCGCCGCATTGGCTTTGCGACCGTGGAAATCCAGTGTCCGGGTTATCCCGGGCACGATCAAATTCTCCCCATACAAGACTTCCTGCAGGATCTTCTCCTTCTGTGCCAGCGTCAGTGCTACCGAGGTCAAGATGCTGCTGGACCAGCCGCCGCGCGCCTCAGCCAAGCTTTGCTGATGTCTCGAGAAGATTTGTAGTATTCGGCTTTGAGGACTTTGTAGATAGGTCTCTCTTTGTTAGCTCGAAATCGCTCTTTGAGATGCTGGGAAACGAGCTCCGTAGGTGGCAGAGCTCAGACTCTGAGCAAGTGATGCTCAGGCTAGAGCCTGGGCACGCGGTGCGTATCAGGTCTACCGCAAAGGAGTACAGGAAGTCTGCCTCTGAGCTTGGCGCCCTATTCATGGCTCATGGACTAGTTTTACAGGAGCAACTGGTATCTCTCGAGGCTAAAGTTTCCAATTGCAAGGGTGCAGCGATACGTCCACTGCTAGCTCAAGTAGGACTAGGTTCTTATGCGGCCTCCCTGCTTTCCGGCGTTCTTGTAGGCCACGTACGCGCCCCGAAGCCCCTTCTCAAAAGGCTTGCGAGTATCTTTGAAGCTCCAGAGGAATTGCTGACTACGCTGTTCACGCGCTCGTTTGACAACAGAATTGTTCCCGCCTTCAAGGCGGAGAACAGGAAGCCTGAAGTCTCTAGATCGGCCACTCCATGGGACGTAGCCGTGAAATCCTTGAATCTCCCGGCGGACCAAACCAAGTCCCTTCTCGACCTGGGAGCATGAAAAAATATGAATCCATTCCAGCGGGCTCGAGAGGAAGCACATGCGACCAGAGCGAAGCTGGCTCCTGGGCTAGCTCATACCGCAATTTCTGTGAAGGATCTCCTTCTCCAAGTTGAGAAGGTCCTCAATATCGCAATTGAGCAAGTGGCTCCAACCTACGCAGACTTGGGCGGAGGAAGTGCAGTCCTTCAGCGGGACCAACAGTTCATCTACGTCAGCACGAGTGTAGATGAGTGGGGCGACGAGTTCTGCGGGCTGGTCGCACACGAGCTAGGCCACTTCTTCCTCGATGGCTCGAAGGCTCCCCTTACAGTAGCTCACCTGAGCACACTATTTGGCAGCGAGGGCTCTTCTCTCGTCCATGACGATGCTGGTCGCGGGACTCCCTCGTGTAACCCTGACCAACTTTTTGCGCATTGAAGACCCTTACGAGTGGCTGGCCCCCGTTATTGAAGGCATAACGCGCCTCAAAGAGGAACTCATCACTCCCGCTGCTTATCGAAACTTCATCGAAAGCCATGCGGCGCCAGACCATGAACTGCAACGTAAACGCTTGGACGTGGCAACCACCATTGCGCTCGCTGCGACTTCTCGACCATCTGCCCTTCGTCGCCGAGCTGAAGCGTATCGCTGCCGCTTCTGACTTCGCTGAGTTGATCCGCCACGTCGTACAGGTAGGCGGTCGTCGCGCCGGATTTCGTTTTGATCCTTCGGTAGATTTAGGTGGAGCCGGATTGTTAAAGGGCAGGTGACGCAGTGGTGCAAATCATTCGACGCAATGCGCTACGCGTTATTGACGCACTACGGATTGCGCCTTACGCGCTATCGATCGTAGACCCAATCCGGATAGGCATCGTTTTCGGCGTAGAAGATAAGAAGCTGACGCTTCTCCTCAAGGGTCGGAGCATGATCACCAAACACCTCAAGGACTTCTTTGGCGACATGAGCTTCAAGGAAGTAGTCCATCCCTTGATCGGATATTTCCTTCGGCGTTTTAAAGTCAGCACCCAGCGTTGTGGCTACGGCCTGCGACGCTGGCGTCCATGGCTTTTTCGCAAAGATGCACAGGTCGTCCTGCAAGCTTGACACCTGATCAATGATTGTTCCGAGGTCCATCGTAGTCACCTTAGTAGTCAGCGCCCCATTGTTTAAAGCCGCCCTCCCGATTTGGATGAAGTAGCAGTTGCCAAGGTCCGCCTTGGTGCTGGGCACGTGGAACGAGTTGAAGTGTTCCAGGCTGGTCAGGAACATGGTGCCAAGTCCAGTTTGCAGGACTTTGATCAAGCCTCTGGGGTATCTTGACTCCAAGGCCGTCCATCGTCTTAGCGAAATCAAGATCGTTCTTCATCGCGTCCGACAGACTCCTGTTTGCATCAGCGAAATGCGCGCCGCGTTTCCCAACTCCGGTTTTGGCAATCGTCGTTTCAAAGGCAACAGAATACGCTTTGGCCCCGTTGGCAGCGTTCTTAGCCTTGCTTACACCGCCACCAGGCGTCGCCAGCGTAGCACCAATCGCGGCGACCGCCGCCAGTTGGCCGTTTGGCGTGGAACCGTCATAACCCTGGGCATAGGGCGCAAGTTGATTTGCCATCCAGCCGTAGGCGCCGAATGTACCCTGGTTATTCTGAACGAAATCGTAGGCAAGTTTGCGTCCGAACTGATCGACCGCGCCGCCAACGTCAAGTCCGGATGCAAAGTCAGTCAACCTCTGCCGAGCGCTATCCACTGTTCCCGACACCCAGCCACTTGCATCCGCCAGCATTCCCCAATACGCTGGGTTCATCGTCGTCCCGGCAAGAGCTGCTTCCAGGCCGAACGGATCGACGAGGTTGATGGGATTGTTCGCCACGTAGGTATACGGACTGACCGCATCGACCATCCACATCGGGTCGCGGCTGGCAAAGCGGGCGATGCCAGTGTGGTAGTAGCGGGCACGGTAGAACACCATCCCCGTTGCATCCGGCTCCCTGCCGGTGTAGCCGTACTGCGGTATCGTACCGCTGCTCGCGGTCTTGACGCCCCACGCATCGAAGCGCTGGCTGGCGGTGAGCGTGCCGCTTACGTTGGTCGTTCCGACGACGCTGCCGAGTCCATCCTGCAAGTAAGCCGCCTGCGTCGCGCCCGGGCCGCTGGTGGTTCCCGTGAGTCTCAACAGCGGCTCATCGATCCCCGCGCCATGGACATACGCCGCAGCCGGGTTGCCGCTGATGCTACCGTTCCACTCGGCATGGATGTCGTCTCCGTCGTAGAGTAGCTCGTCGTCGTTGCGCCGCTGACCTTTTGTATCCGGCGGCCAGAGTCGTCATAGGCGTAGCTCTCAGTTACCGCGCCTATTCCGGTTCTCGTCGCCATTTGCAGATGATCGAGCGCGTTCCACACCAAAGCCAGGATGGTCGCGCCGGTTCCCGAGGCGGTGCAGTCGCTTGATGTCTTCGTCACGCTGCCGCCCGTTGCGACTTCGCACAGCTTGACCATGTGCCCGTCGGCGTCGTGCACGGCCGCGCCGATCAGCGTGCCAGTGTCGGAGCCGCTTCTGACTTCGGAGAGCTGGTGCGCGGCGTCGTAGAGGTAATTTGTGGTGACGCTGGATTTGGTTTTGCTGCGCCGGTTGCCGAAGATGTCGTAGCCATACGTCTCCGCCGTGCCGTCGCTCGCCGTGGTGATGCGGTCGAGGTTGTCGTACAGATAGCTCCAGCTCTTGGTTACGCCACCGACGATCTCGGTCTGGGTGGCGCCTCGGCCCTGCTGGTCGATTGCGTAGAGGTGGCTCGACAGAATGGTGGCGTTATAGAGATTCTGTTTCTGCTTGAGGCTACCGTCCTCGAACCAGCTCTGGGTGGTGCGCTGGCCGGAGTTGAGGCGGGTCTCGACCAGCCGCCCGCCAGCGTCGTAGACGAAGCTGATATTTTCTCCATTGGGGGCGGTGACGCTGGCCAGTCGCCCGGTGGCGTCGTAGCTCATGCTGGCCTGGTGGCCGTCGGAATCCGCAACCAGCGCGAGCCGTCCGCCAGGGGTCCAGCTGTAGCTGAGCTGCTTGTTGCCTCGGGAGTCGGTGACGCTGGCGAGGCGCTTGGCGGGGTCGTAGATGTAGTCGTAGGAAACGACCAGATTGTTGCTGCCGTTCCGGGTTTCGGCTTTGGTGACGAAGCCGAGCGCGTCGCGGGTGTAGACGGCGGTCTGCGCGCCGGGGACGGTTCTTTGCTTGAGCTGGCCCTGGGTTTCGCCGGGGGCGCCTTTGCTGCCGTAGGCGTAGGTGGTGCTCTGCCCGGCGGCGATCTGGACGGGGGTCTGGCTGGATGTCAGCTGGTTGTGCAGATTCCAGGTCCACTTCCAGACCTTGCCGTTCTGGTCGGTTTCGGTGAGCTTGCGGCCGAAGCGCTGTGGAAATTGTTAAAGAGCGGGTGGAACAACTGTCAGATCAGGTCTGAACACAGTTTATAGATGGGTCGGCTTGATGAATCGCACGTTACGATAAATGTAATCTCCCGGCACGCCACTCGCGCAATGTCATCTCGGCGGTAAGCCGAAATACACCAGGGCCATCAGAGGCAATTTTTTCTAGTACCTGTTCGGCTTCGGCGGGGACGAAGTTTAGGGAGTGCGCAGCTGACCAAACTCTGACGTAAGGATCATCGTGCTGAAACAATGTTAGTAAAGCTTCTTGAGCCACAGTACCGCGTGCCTTGAGTTCAGCGGCAATTTCGCAAACTAAATCTGAATTTAAATTCGCTGTTTTGAAATCCCCGCTCTCCGATGCGTGACCCTGCGCATAGGCAGCGTTCACATACTGATCAATCAAGTCCTCCACAGAAAGACTGCTGATTTTTTGTTTCACTTCAACGCCCCGTAGTCTTTCAATATCTTCATCCCGTATTCGCGCTGAGCATCAAAAGATTGCGTGCCCAGCCATTCGCGGACTGTCTGTGGGTAGGTAAAAGGTGGCTTGGAAGAATAATGCCCACTGATTTTCTGATGAATTTCAGTCGGCACTTTCACCAAATTCTGAGAATTATGCACGGCTTCCGGGCCGAAAGTGCCGACGTTCTTCGGCGTTTGTTCAACCACATGATGCCATTGCTGCCCCTGCCCGGCTGGTCCGGCAGCCCGCTTGAATGCATCGAAGGAACGGAAGCCCTGAGCCGCTGCATCGTCGGCTGCGCCCTTGCCAAAGAGCCGTGCAATGTCATCGCCAAACGCCTTGACTACAGCGCCAACACCGAATCCAACGCCCTTCGCCACTGGCCCAAGCACCGGGATGTAATCCCACGGAGTGTCAGGCGGAATGTCAGTCATCGTCGATATCTTCTGCTGACCAGAAGAACCCGCATCCGCAGTCATCCCCCAATACGCCGCAGACATAGGCGTGCCTGACAGCAGCGCCTCTAGCCCCATCGGATCGATCAGATTGACGGGGTTGTTGGCGACATAGGCATACGGACTGACCGCATCCGCCATCCCCATCGGATCTCTCGATGCGAACCTCGCGATGCCGGGGTGGTAGTAGCGCGCCCTGTAGAACACCATCCCCGTCGCATCCGGCTCACGCCCGGTGAACCCGTAAGTCGGCACGGTGCCGCTGCTCGCCGTCTTGACACCCCAGGCATCGAAGCGCTGATTTGCCGTCAGGGTGCCGCTTACGTTGGTTGTTCCCACGACCGAGCCGAGCCCGTCCTGCAAGTAAACCGCCTGCGTCGCGCCCGGCCCGGTGGTCGCGCCGGTGAGCCTCAAGAGCGGCTCATCAATCTCCGCGCCGTGCACATACACCGCCGCCGGGTTGTCGCTGATCGCACCGTTCCACTCGGCATGGATGGCGTCGCCGTCGTAGAGGTAGCTGGTGGTGGTCGCGCCGGAGGTCTTGCTGATCCGTCTGCCGCTGTCGTCGTAGGCGTAGCTTTCCGCTATGGCATTGGCGCCGGTTCTCGTCGCGGTGTTCAGGTGGTCGAGCGCGTTCCACACCAGGGCGAGCGTGGTGGCACCGGTTCCCGAGGCGGTACAGTCGCCTGCGGGCTGGGTGACGGTTCCGCCGGTGCCGACCTCGCACAGCTTGACCATGTGCCCGTCGGCGTCGTGCACCGCAGCGCCGATCAGGGTGCTGGTGTCCGATCCGCTTCGGATTTCGCTCAGCTGGTGCGCGGCGTCGTACAGGTACGCGGTGGTGGTGCCGGATTTTGTTTTGCTTCTTCGGTTGCCGAAGATGTCGTAGCTATACGTCTCGGCCGTGCCGTCGTTCGCCGTGGTGAGGCGGTCGAGGTTGTCGTAGCCGTAGCTCCAGGTCTTGGTGGTGCCGCCGACGGTCTCCGTCTGGCCTGCGCGTCTTCCCTGCTGGTCGAGGCTGTAGAGGTGGCTGCTGAGAACGGTGGCGTTGTAGAGGTTCTGACGCTGCTTGAGGCTGCCGTTCTCGAACCAGGTCTGGGTGGTGCGTTCCGAAACGGAAGTAGCGCGCGGTAACGGACAGGCCCTTGACGAAAGAAATCAGTCCTTGGGTGTCCGATTCATTCAGCCGACGCAATGTCAGCACGGTTTCGTCGTCGGCTTTCCAGATTTTTAGCGTGTCCATTAAGACTTTACCGCATCCATGCGTTTTGAATAGGTCATTCCCCGCCAACTTATCGGCTAATTATGGCTCCAGGAGACACGCGACCGCTATCGTGTTCTACCGTTCGGAGAGACTTCCAGCCTATGTCCGGTAACTACCTCATAGCGGAAGTGGTCGGTTCTACCTCCAGCGGCAGCTCAGGCCGAGATGCTGTCGCTTGCTTCGCCGCAGCCAAGGGCCGCTTCGGGCCGACCGTCGCTGCCAGCCCCATGGCAACAATAAGCCGCTACCACGGCTTAGATACCTAGATCTGTTTTCGCTGGACACCACGCTGAGACAGCGCGGCCTGTCTCATGCCAAGCGTCCGCCGACAGCAATAAAACTGTCACAGCACTGCAATATGCTGGCGCAGTTTGAATCCCCCGGGTATGCCCAGTCCTCTGTCCATCAAGATCACCCGTGCCTTGGAGAAGCTGCGCCTGAATCCATGGCTGCTGCTCAAGGCCAGTCTGATCGTCCTCTCCACGCTGCTGCTGGTCAGCATCTGGAGCTTTACCCTGGTCCGCCTCAAGCACGAGGAAAAACTGGTGGTCGAGCACACCCAGATAAGCCAGCAGAATCTGGCGCATATCGTCGCGGAAAACCTGAGCCAGGTGCTGGATCGAGGCGCCCTGTATGCGCTGGTGGCGAGCGGCTGGTTCAACACCAGCTCGCTGCCTGCGGAAGCCAAGCTGTCAGCCATGCTGACGGGGGATCGCGCCTACAACCGCATCGCCCTGTTCGATCTGCAGGGCCGGCAGTTGTATGCTTCTTCTGCCGCGCCCCTGCACGACGAGATGGCAACGGCCATCCGTCAGTTCATCGCGCAAAGCCGGAGCCGGTCTTCTTCCGTCCTGCGCCTCGGTCCGCTTTCCCGCTCGTATGGCGAAGCTTGGCAAGTCCCCCTGCTGCTGCCGGTCAAAACCGCCGCCCATGCGCTGGACGGTGTACTGGTGCTGCATCTCGACCTGGGTTATCTGCTGCGGCTCTACCAGGACATCAATATCGGCCGCAGCGGTGTTATCCAGATCCTGGAAAACCGGGGCACCGAACTGGCGCGCGCGCGCCGCGGGGGCCTGGAAATCGGCGACCCGGCCAGCGCCGTCAATCCGCTGCCGCCTGAAGGTCCGCCGCAGGGCACCCGGATCTCGCCGCTGTTCGACGACGCCCAGCCTTACCTGATCAGCTTCCATCGCCTGGAAGGCTATCCCTTCGCCGTCACGGTCAACCAGGAGCTGGCCGACGCGCAGGCCGAGTTCCGCTCGCGTCGGAAAAAGGATCTGGTCCTGATGTCGCTACTGACCGTGATCGCCCTGCTGCTGACAGCCGGCGCGGTGTTCATGGTCCGGCGGCGGCAGCTCTACTTCGAGGCGATCACCCGCTCGGAAAAGGAGAAGCAGGAGTTGATCGGGCAACTGGAAGGCGAAAAACGCCATGCCTACGAGCTGGCTTCGCACGATCACCTCACCGGGCTGGCCAACCGGCGCATGTTCATGGAGCTCGCCGCCAGCCATCTGGCTCGTGCGCGACGCAGCCGGCAGCACTACGCCCTGATGTTCGTCGACCTGGACCGCTTCAAGGTCATCAACGACACACTGGGCCACCGGGTGGGCGACCTGCTGCTGCAGATTGTCGGGCAGCGGCTGCGGGAGGCACTGCGGGATTCCGACGTCATCGCCCGTTTCGGCGGGGACGAATTCGTCATCCTGCTGACCGGCATGGAGCACGAAACCGATGTCGTTGCGGTCGCCGAAAAACTGGTGGAAACCATCGGCCGGCCCTGCAGCAACCTGGACGGCCATGACGTGCAGATCAGCCCGAGCATCGGCGTAGCGCTCTACCCGCGCGACGGGCAGACGCTCGACAACCTGATCCGCCATGCCGATGCCGCCATGTACCAGAGCAAGAAGGTCAGCCGCGGTACCTTCACCTTCTTCGACCCGGCGCTCAACGTCAATACCGCGCACGAGTTCGAGCTGGAGCAGCGCCTGCTGCGAGCCATCGCCGCCGACGAGTTCGTCCTCCACTATCAGCCCAAGGTCGAGCTGGCGAATTTCCGCATCGTCGGCTTCGAAGCGCTGGTGCGCTGGCAGCATCCGGAGCATGGCCTGATTTTCCCCAACGACTTCATTCCGCTCGCCGAGGGCACCGGGCATATAGTCGCGCTGGGCAACTGGGTGATCGAGGCAGCCTGCCGGCAGCTCGTCGCCTGGCGCGCAGAGGATCTGCCGATCCTGCCGATCGCGATCAACATTTCCGCTCGCCAGCTGAGGGATACCTCGCTGCCCGAGCGCATCGTGGGTACGCTTGCCCGGCACGGCCTCAGCCCCGACCTGCTGCAGATCGAAGTGACCGAAACCAGCCTGGTCGAAAACATCGAGATCGCCGGTGCCATCCTGAATGAACTGGTGGCGGCCGGCATCGGCGTGGCGCTGGACGATTTCGGCAATGGCTTTTCCAGCCTCGGCTACATCAAGACCCTGCCGATCGACACCATCAAGATCGACCGTGGCTTCATCCGGGACATCCAGAACAGCCCGGACGACGCCATCATCGTCGAGTCAACCATCATCCTCGCCCACAACCTCGGCCTGCGCGTGGTTGCCGAGGGCATCGAGACCCGCGACCAGCTGATACACGTGAAAACGGCCGGCTGCGACGAAGTGCAGGGCTACTATTTCAGCCGCCCCGTCACCCACGAGCAGGCGCACGAGATGCTGCTCAACCCGACAAGGATTCCGGCATGAACCGAATGACCCGCCTGCTGGCCGGCCTGTTCCTGGGCCTGCATGCCGCGCTCGCCCATGCGGCGGCACCGGCCTGCGACGACCCGACTCCGCTGCGCTTCTCGCTGATTCCGCGCACCGACCTGGCCCGGCAGCTGGAAGACCATCGGCCGCTCCTGCAGCACTTGGAACAGGCCCTCGGCCGCAAGCTCATGGTGATCCAGCCGTCCTCCTACAGCACGGTGATCGAGGGCCTGCTCGCCGGCACGATCGACCTCGCCTCGATGGGGCCGGCCTCCTACTCCATCGCGAAAAACCGCGATCCCTCGATCACCGCCTTCGTGACCTGGACCATGCAGGGCGGCACGTTCGTCAAGGCAGGCGCCTACACCTACCACTCGCTGCTGATCGTGCGCCACGACAGCGGCCTCAAGGACATCGCCGACCTTCAGGGACGCAGCGTCAGCCTGACCGATCCGGCCAGCACCTCGGGCGCGGTGATTCCCCGTGACGAGTTCGGCGGACAGGTCGGCAAGCGCTTGAAAAACTATTTCGGGCGTGTGACCTTTTCTGGCTCGCACGACCGCTCCATCGAAGTGGTGAGGAAGGGCTATGCCGATGCCGCCTTCGTCGCCAGCGAACACCTCGACGAAGCCATCCGCCAGGGCCGCATTGACGCGCGTGAAATCCGTGTGCTGTGGCAGTCCCGCCCGATTCCCCACGACCCCATCGTGTTTCGCGGCAAGCTCTGCCCCGAGCTGAAAAAGCGGATCCGCCAGGCCTTCCTCGCCGACAGCCCGTACGTCCGCGCCATGCTGGCGAACGTCAGGGGCGAGCGCTTCATTCCGGTCACCGATGCGGACTACCAGCATCTGCGGGACCTGCTCACCCGGTAACAGTAGTCGGAGAGGCGGCGCGCACGGGGGGCGGGTGCGCCGGGCAGATGCCCGGCGCGGCCGGGAACAACAGCTTCAGCCGCCGGCGGCGCCGAGTTTTTCCAGTTTGGACAGCCACTTCCCGGCCAGCGCGGGCAGCATGTTCCCGACCATGCCGATCAAGGTTTCGTGCACTGGCGCAATGCCCACAAAGCCGAGGATGTTGCGTTCGAGCGACTTGAGGCTGTGCGCGCGGAAATACCAGCGATAGAGCGCCGCCGGCATCCCCATGGTCACGACCACGCGCGCCGAGCGGCCGGTCAGCCCCTTTTTCCCCAGCGGATTGTCGCCTTCACGCATGAAAGCGAAACCCGGGCGGGCCACCTGCTCAAGAAAAGCCTTGAGCAGCGCAGGCATGCCCCCGAGCCAGAGCGGAAAGAAAAACACCAGGTGCTCGGCCCACTCGATGGCCGCCTGCGCATCTACCAGATCGGCCGGCACCGGGCTGTGTTCCCATTCCTGCTGGCTGTGCAATAGCGGAAAATCCAGCGTGGCCACGTTGATGCGTTGAATAGCGTGACCGGCTGCGCTTGCGCCCCGGAAGTAGGCCTCCTCCAGCGCATGGCACAGATGAGGCTGGCCGGCATCCGGATGGCCCTGGATCAGGAGAATGTGTTTGCCCACGCTGCACCTCGAAGGACGGCGGCAGGCCGATCGGCATGCCTTCCCCAAGTGTAGGCCAGCCTCGCGCCAGGCTCCCGTCCTCGCTGGAACGGGCTGCCGGATTCCTGTGGCCCTTTAACACCGGCCAGCGGACTGCTTGCGCCGTGTGAACAGACGTTCGACGAACAAGCCAAAAGGGCCGGCTTTGGGTCGGGAGGACGCATTCGAGGAAGTCTAAAGCGGACATTCAGTGTTACTGATCCGCGATCGACCGGTCAGAAGCCCATAACGGACGTATTTGCCATGTAGGGCAAAAGACCGCTTCGGCCGAGGACGCGACGGTCGACTACCCAGCCATGACAGGCAGGTCGTCGGCCGTAGCTGCCGTTGGCATACGGCGCCACCGCGGACAGCTTTGCGCCCTGTACCGGCCATTGACTAGAGGCCGCTAAAACTAAAAGGCGGCCACACAGCGGCCATCAAGGTTCCTTGCGTGTGTTCGGCTCGGCAGCATGCCTACCCAGCCCGGCTGCATTCTGTAACTCCGTGGATCCACATCACATCGCTTGCCGAATGCGGGCCGGAACATGAGAAAATTCTCGATAGGATGATTGTCCTGGTTCCACAAATTTGCGACGAAAAATGGACTCGAATGTGGCTTCAACATGCTCATCAAATATGTCTCTAATCCATGTTTGAAATCGGATTTATCGAGCTGGTTGTTATCGGCGTTGTGCGCTGATAGTGATTGGCCCCGAGCGCCTACCCAAAGTCGCCCGTACTGCCGGCCATTTATATGGCCGCATGCAGCGCTATGTCTCGACTGTGAAGTCCGACATCAGCCGCGAAATCCAACTCGATGAATTGCGTAAGGCCGGGCAAGACCTGAGGCAGTCAGTGGAATCGGTCGCCAGCGAGGTCGAGCAGCAGGCAACGGTGGTGGATGACTATCTGCGCAAGGAAACCGATTCCATCGGCAAGGACATAGCCGTGACTGAAGTCGATCGCCCGGTGACCCAACCAGCGATGAGGCAGCCCGCCACTGAGCAGCCACCGCAGCAAGCGCTGCCTCTCGACGATCCCAATCTGGATGCACCCGAAACGCCGCGCGACGAAGCCAGTCGCGGTGGATGAAGCCGGCATCCCCGCCCTTTGCCCCAGGCTGATAAATCTGCATGAGTCCCCCACAAAGAAAGTCTTCATCTCTCACTTGATCGAATCCGCGCTTGGCTGCTGCACGCCGACTCAGATGAGCGTCACCACTGCGAGCCATCCGGCAGCAACAATGGATGTGAAGGTGTTTCGATCTGGTGCACGCCAAATCGCGGCAAACAGGAAAAGGTTGTAAGGCATCGGCGCGAAGTGCAACGCAACGGCCAGCCCGGCGTGCGCGCCCCGGATGATGGCGGTCAGGGCCAGAATGGTGACGATGAGATTGACCACCGTGCCGACACCCAGCATGTCTCGCCAGAGCAGGACCGCCAAGGGAACCTGACCATGCCACCGGCGACTGAAATAGTTTCCGGAAAACGTCGCCTTCATTGCAGAACCTGAGTGAACAGGAAGATCGTAGTCTTGATCATTGCGAAGACGACGCCTGAAACCACAACGGTGGAGATGGCGGCAACGATGAGACCAGCCAGCACCCACAATCCGTCACGCTCAAGGACACCCAACGCCATTAGGCTGATTGCCAGCGCAGGGAGCATGTTGCCGAGCGGTATGGGAAGCACTAGCACCGCTGCCAGCAGCAGGCAAACGAGCCCGACGACATATTCCATCGGTGGAAGGGCGAGTGCGCTTGCGCGCGGGCGCAGCAGCCTTTCTGCCCGCTCAAGCCAGGGCCCGATGCGTAGAACGAGTGTATGAAAGTCTTCGCGGGACATCGACCGCCTGGTCATGATTGCAGGCAGCCAGGGTTTGCGGCCAAGGGTGAGTTGGGCCGCCAGGAAGATCAGGGGCGCCCCCAGCACCGCCGATGTTCCGGGGGGCACGGGCAGAATGTTGGGAAACGCAAAAGTGAACAGCAATGCACCGAGCGCCCGGTCTCCCAAGGCAAGCAACAGGTCGCCAATGGAGACGCGTTCGCGGCTCGGGTCGTCGCTGATCTCACGCAGTACCTCGGACAAGGGGAGCCTTCTTGAGGTGACGTTCATGTCCGGGTTCCTGGTATCGGGCCGTCCCATGAAGTCTTACCAGCCTGCTGCAGTCGCCAGACCCACTTCTCCAGCGAGATGACAAAAAATCTTGCCAGTGCGACTGTAGCGCTCTGCGGCACCATCCGCCTCAGCGCCTCGATGGCCTGACTGGGCCGCATTTCCTGGATGAAACCGATGGCGGTATTGAGCACAACGACGGCCAGGACCACGAAGCTGTCTGCGACCTTGCCAATCAGGATGGCGAGCAGGGCGGCGGCGAGCAGAACGTTCACGATCGGGTCGGCAAGCTGGTGCAGCAGAATCCTGAACCAGGGGCGGCGAGCCCCACGTTCGATGCGATTCGGCCCTGTCTCGCGCAGCCGCGTCTGTGCCTCCGGGGTGGAGAACCCCTGCGGCGTGGCTTGCAGCTGGCCGAGGACATCCTTGGCTTGAAGTGTGTGCCAGGGACTGGCGGGATCGGTCATCGAGGTGTGCCTCCTGCTGTCAATTGGCGTGTTCCACGCTGATCGACAATCATCTAAGCGCCCACCCGTCCTTAGAAGCGCTGCGTCCACGTCGGCTTGAACACGGTCTGGACAACCCTGCCATCCCCCTCAAGGAAAGGGTCGCTGTAATAGATCGCACACACAGGCCTTTCGCCGCTGTGCGAACCGGAGGGTTCCGCCAGGATACCCGTCACCTTCTGCCGTTCGAGCGTGGTCAGCCCGCTGTCCAGATGCTCACGCGGGTCACGGGCGAAGCCGCCAGCCTGCATGTCGTAGGCTGCGTAGCGGGCCTCGACCTCGGCGAACGGCTCGCCGACCCGGATACCCTCGCAAAACGCGAGAGTACGTTCAGCCGGGGGGCGGTTGTCTCCACAACCGTCTAGCAGCGCTGTGCTCAGCAGCCCCGGGAGCAGAAGAAACCTTGCAATGGGGGTCATGAACGCGCCTCCGCATCGTCCACTGGTTCCGGCCGGACACACGCGATCAACACCTTGTCGACCCGGTTCTTGTCCATGTCCACCACTTCGAAGCGGCAGCCGCCCCAATCGAAATGGTCGGCGACGGCGGGGATGCGGCCGAGCATGTGCATGACAAATCCGCCCAGGGTATTGAAGGCGTTTTCTTCCTCGCCGGGCAGGTCGTCTTCAATTTCCAGTGCCGACTTGAAGCGCTCGACCGACACGCCGCCGTCCATCAGCCACGATCCATCCTCGCGCCTCACAACATCCTGTTCTTCGTTGACATCCTCGGAAGGCAGTTCGCCAACAATGGAGGTCAGCACATCGGTGAGGGTGACCAGCCCCTGCAGTTCGCCGTACTCGTCGACAATCAGGGCGGACTGCAGGCGTGCCTTGCGGAAGTTCTCGAGCAGCTGCGTGGTGCTCACCCCGGCCGGCACATAGAGCGGCGGGCGCATCGAGTGTTCGACATCAAGCAGTTCGCCGTCCAATGCCGACTTGAGCAGATCGGAGGTTCGCAATATGCCGACGATGTGGTCCAGGCCGTCGCGACACACGATGATCCGGGTGTAGGGGCTTTCCGCGATGCGGCGGCGGATTTCCGCGTCCGGCTCGTTCAGATCGAGTAAATAGATACCCTTGCGCGGCGTCATGATCGACTCGATGCGCTGATCGTCCAGACGCAGCACGTTGGAGACGATTGCCTGCTCGCTCTCGTGGAACACGCCGGCCTCGGCACCCTGTTCCATCAACACCCTGATCTCCTCGTCCGTCACCGGCGGTTCCTCTTTGCGGCGTGCACCCGTCAGGCGCAGCAGCAGGCTGGACGAGGAAGAAAGCAGCCACACCAGCGGTCGTGCCGCCCTTGCCAGCAAGATCATTGGACGGGAGATGAGGGATGCGATGCCTTCGGGTGCTATCAGTGCCAGACGCTTGGGCACCAGTTCTCCGACCACGACGGCAAAGTAGGTCAACCCAGCCACCACAATTGTCAGCGCGATCCCCTCGGCATAGGGCGCTATCAGTGGGAAGCCGGACAGCCATACGGCAAAGGGATCGGCCAGTGCAGCTTCGCCGATGGCGCCACTCAAAATACCGATGGTGGTGATGCCGACCTGAATGGTGGACAGAAAACTGGAGGGTTCCGTATGGAGCGACAAGGCTGAGTGGGCGCCTGGGCTGCCGTCGTCGGCCAGTCTTTGCAAGCGAGCCTTGCGGGAAGTGACCACGGCGATTTCCGACATGGCGAAAACGCCGTTAAGCAGGATGAGAAACAGAAGTAACGCTATATCCATAGTGAAGTCGCCTATCGCCATAATGGCGTACGACCCCTGATTGACGGGGGATGGATTCTAACATTCGCAATGGGCTGCTCTAAATCCGCCTCGCTTCGTGGGAGCACCCCTGATTTGATTTTCAAATTCGTGCGTCCGTTGTGCGGCGCATAGCTGACATAGGTGGCGCACTGCGCCAGCGTCGCCTTTGGCCGACCAACGGTCGGTCGTGACCAACCGCCCCATCGTCAGTTTCTCGGCCAAAGCTGCCGGTAAGGCTGACCTTTCTATATGTCAGGTCTTCGGCCCTAAGCAGTCAACGTGCCGTTCAACGTAAAGTTAAGGGGCGCGCCGCTTTTGACGCGTCCCTCTCGAACGCCATGTTGGCCATTTTCTG
>JAIBFA010000066.1 GCA_019459325.1 Thiobacillus sp. | reverse complement strand
GAATGGGGAAGGTGAACACGCGGCCCTTGGCGTCGCCGGTGGTCATCACCTCGATGTAGGCGCGGTTGATCATGTCCATCTCGACCTGCAGCTCGCCGTAGGTGAAGGGCATTTCCTTGCCGCCGATCACCGGCACCTGTTCGCGCAGGTCCTCCGGGCAGGTCCAGTCGAAGGTGAGGTTGGTGAACGGCGTCTGCGTGCCCCAGCGCGACGGCACGTTGAGGTTGTAGATCAGTTCCTGGATGCACTGCTTGACCGATTCGTAGTCCATCGCGTCGTTGCGGATGAAGGGCGCCATGTAGGTGTCGAACGATGAGAACGCCTGCGCGCCGGCCCATTCGTTCTGCAAGGTGCCTAAGAAGTTGACGATCTGGCCGACCGCACTCGACATATGCTTGGGCGGCCCCGCCTCGACCTTGCCCGGCACGCCGTTCAGGCCTTCGTGCAGCAGCGTGCGCAGCGACCAGCCGGCGCAGTAGCCCGCCAGCATGTCGAGGTCGTGAACGTGCAGCGAACCATCGCGGTGCGCCTCGCCCAACTCAGGCGAATAGACGTGGTTGAGCCAGTAGTTGGCCACCACCTTGCCCGACACGTTGAGGATCAGCCCGCCCAGCGAATAGCCCTGGTTGGCGTTGGCGTTGACCCGCCAGTCCTGGCGCGACAGGTACTCGTTGATCGACGATTCCACATCGACCACGGTCTTGCGGTCCTGGCGCAGCTTCTTGTGCGTCTCGCGATAGACGATATAGGCGCGCGCAGTGGCGAGGTGGTTGGCGGCGATCAGGCTCTGCTCGACCACGTCCTGGATGCGCTCGATCTCCGGGGGCGAACCGCGGAAGCTGTGGATCAGCACCTTCGCCACCTGGGCGGTCAGCAGATCCGCCTCGGCTTCGCCGAACTCGCCGCTGGCCTGCCCTGCGCGCAGCAGTGCCGAGCGGATCTTTCCCGCATCGAAAGCCGCCCGCTGGCCGTCGCGCTTGACCACCTCGCGCGGCGCCATCGATACCACCATACCCATCCCCACGTCTGCCATCGTCATCTCCTCGGTTATCTACATTTTGTGTTGACTGCCAATCAACCATACAACATGTAGATAAAATATCAAGGTGATTTTAAGGTTTGCTTGTCCTGATACACTCAGGGCTCAGCAAACACGGGGGGAAACCGATGAGCACGATTGTGGATTTTCTGGGCAGCGATCACCGCGCCTGCGACGATTTGTTCGCCTCCGCCGAAGTCGCCGTGGCGCAAAATAACTGGGACAGCGCGCGTAGCCTGTTCGAGCGCTTTCAGAAGGCGATGGCGCACCACCTGGCGATGGAGGAAGAGGTGCTGTTTCCTGCCTTCGAAGCCCGTACCGGCATGCGCATGGGGCCGACAGAAGTCATGCGCGCGGAGCACGAGCAGATGCGCGGCCTGCTGCAGGAAATGGCGGGCGCCGTGGCCCACGCCGATCACGGCCGCTATCTCGGATTGTCGGAAACGCTCAACATGCTGATCCAGCAGCACAACCTGAAGGAGGAAAACATGCTCTACCCCATGTCCGACCAGGTGCTGGGCGGCGAGCGCGACAGCGTGATCCGTTCCATGGAAGCGCTTAGCGTATAAGTCGCGGGCCGTAGCGATTCGCATGTCCTCCCCGACTGACGAAATCCTCGTCGACGCGCGCTGGCTGGAACCGCCGGAACCGATGGAAAAGGTATTGCAGACGCTGGCCCTGCTGCGTCCCGGCCAGTCGATCCGGCTGCTGCTGCATCGTGAACCGTTTCCGCTGTATTCGCTGCTCGCCGAACGCGGCTATCGCCACACCACGCAAAGGGAAGCCGACGGCAGCTACGTCATCCTGATCCGCAAAGCCGATGCGGCACCCGCGGGCACCTAAGACGCCCGCACACGATGAGCCTGCAAGCCGGCCTCTCCTTCGAACAGGCTCCCCCGTTCTCGCTGCCGCTGCGGTTCTTTCTCACCGCGCCCTTGTTCCTCCTCGCTGCCGCCGTCCTGATTGTGCTGGCGCCCGATGCCCTGGCCTCGCGCTGGACGCCGCCGGCGCTTGCCCTTACCCACGCGCTCACACTGGGATTCCTCGCCATGGTGATGCTGGGCGCCCTGTTGCAGATGCTGCCGGTGGTGGCGGGCTCGACACTGCCCGCGCCGCGCGCGGTTGCGTGGTTCAGTCACGTTCCGCTCGCGCTGGGAACCGTCGCCCTGATGGCAGGTTTTCTGACGGCCGAGCCTGCCGCTTTCGGCATTGCCATCCTGCTGCTCGGGGGCGGTTTCGCGGTATTCCTTGCTGCGGCGGCAATCAGCCTCGCGCGCGCCGTGACCAGCGCCACCGTCACCGACGTGCAGCTCGCGGTGGGGTGTCTAGGCATCACCGTCGTGCTCGGACTGGCGCTTGCGTTGTTGCGCGCGGGCTGGTGGATCCCGCCGGCAGCCGAGGCTGCGATCGCTGCACACGTCGCGTTCGGCCTGCTCGGCTGGGTTTTGCTGCTGGTGATCGGCGTCGCCTACCAGGTTGTGCCGATGTTCCAGATCACCCCGCCCTATCCGCCGCATCTGAGCCGCTGGCTGGCCGGCACCTTGTTCGCGCTGCTGCTGCTCCACGCCGCTGCCCTGCACCTGCCGCACGCCGCGGTACGCATCGTCGATGCCGGACTCGCTGGCGGCATCCTGGCGTTTGCCCTCGCCACCCTGCGCCTGCAATCGCGCCGCCGCAGAAAGCTGCCCGACGTCACGCTCGATTACTGGCGCCTCGGCATGGGCAGCCTGATCGCCTGCGTGCTTGCCTGGCTCACGGCACAGCTGTGGCCGGACTGGGCAGACAGCGAAGCCTACCCGCTGCTGCTGGGCGTGCTGTTCATCGGCGGTTTCGCGGTGAGCGTGGCGAGCGGCATGCTCTACAAGATCGTGCCCTTTCTCGCCTGGTTCCATCTGCAGGCGCAACTGCAGGCGCGCGCTGGCAGCATTCCCACCATGAAGGAAATGATCGCGGAACGCTGGACACGCTGGCAGTTCCGCCTCCATCTCGCTGCCTGTGCGCTGCTCATTGCCGCCCCCTGGCGGCCAGCGTGGGCCATTGCGGCAGGCAGCGTGCTGGCGCTCTCGGCGTTATTGCTGTGGATCAATCTGATGGCGGCGACCCGGCGCTTTGTGCGTCACGGCGGGCGCCTGATCAAGCCTTAATTTCGCGGCGCCCAGCCTTCGATAAGGGTCGTGATGACGGCATCGGCCTGCTCTGCCAGTTCGAAGCGATGTTCGGAGAGGATCCAGCGGAAAGCCAGTCCCTGCACGGCCGCGATCAGGATGCAGGCATTCTGCTGCGGAACGATATCCGGCCGGATTTCTCCTTGCTCCTGCGCCGCGGCGATCAGGCCGGCGATGAATTGCAGAAAAAACATCACCAGTTCGTTCATGCGATCGCGGAACAGGGGGTCGCCGCTTTGCAGCGCTTCCGAGAACAGCAGCCGGGGAATGCCCGGCTGCTGCTGGATGAAATTCAGATGGGCGCGGATGACCGCCTTCAGGCGCTCCAGCGGCGTCATCTGCGCGAGGCCGAGTCCTGCCATTTCCTTCTGCAGCCGTTCCTGAATGGTGTCGACCAGCGCGACCAGGACGTGGCTCTTGTTGCCGAAGTGGAGAAACAGGGTGGGCTGCGCGATGCCGACCGCCTTGGATAGCGAACGGGTCGTGAGCTTGGCCACCCCTTCATGGCGGATGATCTCCATGGCCGCCTCGATGATGTCGTGGCGGCGGACTTCTGCGGATTTCCTTTTTTTAACAGCCACTTTGTTTTGAGCCTGAGGCAATACCGACAATCGAAATATGCGCGACTTCCCGGCCTGGCCTGCAAAACGGGCACGCAGCGGGAAAAGAAACGGCAGCAGCGCGAATGGCTGCTGCCGAAAGGTACACCATCCGGATAATTTTCAGGAACAGCAACTGCCTTCTTTCACCCCGGCTTTTTTCAGCATGAAGGCCAGCGGACAAAATCCTGTCACGCCGCTTTGTGCCAGATTGGCGCCGACGAAAGCCGTGAGCCAGAGCCAGGCCGGATTGGAAAAATGGGCCAGGGCGATGCTGAGCAGCACCATCAGACCCGCCATCAGATGTACGGTGCGGTCTACGGTCATGTCGACCTCCCCTTAGAACGCGTAGCTGATCTGGGCGTTGACGATGTTCTGCTCCAGTTCGATTGTGGTCGTCCCGTCGGTCGAGGTGACATCGTTATGGAAGGCATGCATGTAGGAAAGCGAGCCCGATACCTTGTCATTCAGCTTGCGCGTCACCCCGACCGACAGATGCCTCTCGGTGACGGCCAGGGAGCCGATGTTGTTTTTCACGTCCTCCGGACCGATGGGCGACTCGCCGTAGTTGAATCCCACCCGTACCGTGGTCTTGGGATTGATTTCCTTCTGCACACCCAGGGCAAACACAGTCTGATCGTCCCAGCCGAAATTGAAGCTGGCCGGGACCGTTCCCGTATAGCCGGCTGGCCGGCTGACGGCGACCGAATCCAGCACATCGCTGAACTGAATGCGCTTCACGTCAGCCTCGATCAGGAGACCGGGCATCGGCTTGAAGGCGATGCCGAAGGCAAACTGCTGGGGCGCATCCATGGTCATGGAAATTTCACCGCCCGTGGTGGGTACAGGCGGCGCACCGGTAGAAGCGGTATTCCACTTGAATTCACTCATGTTCTGCTGGCTGATCCAGGAGGCGCCCACTTGCAGCCGATCGCTGAGCTTGTAAATGAGGCCTGCGGTCGCTCCGAGTCCATATACCTGGTTTTGCGGCAGGGTATACATGGGGTTGGACAGCGCCAGGCTCTGGTAGTCGATGTTGAGCGCGGCGCCGACCGAGAGCTTGTCGTTTACCTTGAAGCCGAAGCCGGGGGCGATCTTGTAGAACTGCTTGGTCGTGACGACAGCCTGGCTGCCCGTTGTTGCGGCCGTATCCGGGAAATCGACGCCCATGCCCGACAGGCCGGCCATGCCCATGCCCAGATACAAGCGGTCATTGACGTTGAACGCCACGGCGCCCGACGGGATCAGGTAGTAGTCGGAGTCGCTCTCATAGGTGTTGACCTTGCGCGGCGGATTGAGCAGGCCGAAGCCCATGTCGAAGCGCACCTCCTTGATCCCGAGCTCGGCCAGGCCGGCGGGATTGCTCATGATGGTGCCGGCGTCCTGCGGGGCGGCCACGACTGCGCCGGCCATGCCCCACTGCGTGGCAGTCACACCGATCATCTGGTCGCCGTTGGTGGCGTGGGCGTTGTGCGTCAAAGCGAGGATGGCGGCCGCTACGGCCGCCGCAACGAGTTGTTTTTTCATTTCCATGTCTCCTTGAATGAACAGGCTTTACTTCGACAGGGGGGTCATCAGATTGGCCGAAATGCCGGGCGTGCCACGGAATTTCTGATGGCAGGCAACGCAGCCCGTCATGATGTCGCTCATGTAGGACGCGGCTTTCGGCAAGTCGCCGGCGTCGGCTGCGTCCGCCAGCTTGAGCGCGCTGCCCTCGACGATTTCGTTCATCGCCGGCAGCACCCCCAGGTCGTTGTCGTTCACCTTGTCCAGCGGGAAATAGGCCAGCAGCCCGCCCTTGGGAATGCGATGGTTGGCCAGGCGCCTTGCCGCTTCGGACGCCAGCTCTGCGTTGTCGGTCGCCAGGGCCACGGCGATGGCCTGATAGTCAGCGGTGATTTCATGCATGACCTGGCGCAGGGTCGTTTCCTTTGCGCGCCGCATATGCTGCGCATGCAGCTGCTGGATCGTCACCTTGAGCTCCGGCGATAAGGCCATCACCTTCTGGCGCAGTGCCGGCGAGTACGTCTTCATCATCTGCTGCATTTCCGCGGGGACGGGAGCCGCGTTTTTGGGTTTTTCAGCTGCCGCAAGACCAGTCGAAACGAGACTGGCGGCCAGTATCAACGGGGTAAACAGGATTTTGTTCATGAGAAAGTCTCCAGAGTTGGGGGGCAGGGACCGAACACATGATCATACGATCATATGTTCAAGTGATTATATAAAGGAACTTTGTATTTCATGCAAGCGGATCGTGAAGTCCACAAACTGATTGCAGGCTTCATCTGCCGGACAGAAATCTTTCCGGTGTCATCTGTGCGGGCTACGGATACAATTTCATTTTTCAGGCAATGGGGTTTCCGCGAGCCTCATACAGCGGCAAGCCGTCGGCCAGAATCGATCAATACTGGGCATGGCCGGCTGCGCAAGCGCCGGCCGCCTGGCCCGTCAACTCAATCCAAAGGACTGCAATGAAACGCGTGGATGATTTCCGCCTGCGCTTCGGCAAACAGGAACTGGTGCCGATCATCATCGGCGGCATGGGGGTGGATATTTCGACCGCCGAACTGGCGCTCGAGGTGGCACGCCTCGGCGGCATCGGCCATATCTCCGACGCCATGGTGCAGACCGTGTCAGACACCCGCTTCGACACCAAATTTGTCAGCCAGAAGCTGAAGCAATACAAGGCCAATGTCGCCAGCAGCGACAAGTCCGACGTGCACTTCAACCTCGCCGTGCTCGAAGAGGCCACGCGCAACCACGTGGGCCAGGCGATGGAGGCCAAGCGTGGCGACGGGCTGATCTTCATCAACTGCATGGAGAAGCTCACCATGAATGCGCCGCGCGAGACGCTGCGCATGCGCCTGACCGCCGCGCTCGATGCCGGCATCGACGGCATCACGCTTTCCGCCGGCCTGCACCTCGGCTCGTTCGCGCTGATCGAGGACCATCCGCGCTTCCGCGACGCCAAGCTCGGCATCATCGTCTCCTCGCCGCGCGCGCTGGCGATGTTCCTGCGCAAGAACATCCGGCTGCAGCGCCTGCCGGACTACATCGTGGTGGAAGGACCGCTCGCCGGCGGCCACCTCGGCTTCGGCATCGAGGACTGGGCCAAGTACGACCTGCGCACCCTCGTCGACGAAGTGCTGGCGTTCCTGAAAGCCGAACAGCTCGACATCCCGGTGATCGCCGCGGGCGGCATTTTCACCGGCAGCGATGCCACCGCCTTCCTCGAACAGGGCGCGGCCGCCGTCCAGGTGGCCACGCGCTTCACCGTCACCCGCGAGTGCGGCCTGCCGGACAAGATCAAGCAGGAGTACTTCAAGGCCAGCGAGGACGACATCGAGGTCAACACCATTTCGCCCACCGGCTACCCGATGCGCATGCTACGTGGCAGCCCCGGCATCGGCGATGGCATCCGCCCCAACTGCGAGGCTTACGGCTACTTGCTCGACGCCAAGGGCAACTGCGCCTAC
Organism: Thiobacillus sp.; assembly: GCA_019459325.1. GTDB lineage: Bacteria > Pseudomonadota > Gammaproteobacteria > Burkholderiales > Thiobacillaceae > Thiobacillus. The sequence goes on along the minus strand of JAIBFA010000066.1, from coordinate 14,072 downwards.
ATCGACGCCTACAACCGCGAAGTGGCGTTGCACCCGACCGCCAAAAAGATTTCGGTCAAGGACAAGACCTGCCTGTGCACCCACATGCGCAACTTCGATATCTGGACCTGCGGCCAGACCACCTACCGCCTGAAGGACACCACCCGACGCCTGCCGGACGGCACATATGAGGTTCTCAGCGCGGAGCATGTATTCCACGATTACCAGTTCAGCATCGACCAGAAAATCGCGCTGCCTGGCTGAGCGGCCATGACCCCCCCGGCAGCGGGTGTCCGCTGCCGTCCGAACTTAAGAATGAGCGGGCAGCAAATCCGCCAGGGTGTAGTGATCCAGAGTGGCCAGAAAGGCTCGGCCGGCTTCCGCCAGAACGGGCTTGAGTGCACAGGCGGGCATCAGGCGACATGCGGATTCACCCGGCCGGAAGCACTCCGCCAGTTCGAACCCCGTTTCCATGTCGCGCACCACATCGCCAATCCGGATCTGATCGGGGCGGCGCGCCAAGCGAAACCCGCCCCCCTTGCCACGCGTCGTCTCGATGTAGCCCTTGAGGCCCAGCTGATGCACCACGTGCGTGAGATGGTGGCGGGAAATGCCGTGCTCGGCGGCAATCCCGGCCACCGTGGCCTGCGCGTCGGGCTGGCTCCCCAGATGGATCAGCACCCTCAGGGAGAAATCGGTGAAACGGGTGAGCTGCATGGCAATAAGCTGTTAGATTTAAGTTGAATACAAATTATATGCGCGATGGAATAACATTCCGTGTTTATAATATGTATTCCATTTACATCTATATGACGACAGCCATGAATGCCCATCTTCATCTTCGCCAGGACAGCGTCTACCCCTTCGACGCGCGCGGAATCGCCAAGCGTTTTCGCCATGCGGCCATCTTCGGGGCGCTGGACGCGCTGACGTCGGGCGAGCGCATGCGCTTCGTCAATGACCATGACCCGCTGCCGCTCCTCGATCAACTGCGCGCCCGCTACGGCGACGCCGTTGAAATCCAGTACCTGCAACGCGACGCCGGGCAAATCGTGATCGATTTCATCCGCAGCTGAGCGATCCATGGCGTTGCCGGCGCTGGTCTTCCTGGCCCTGGTCGCGTTTGCCGCGGCCTTGCTGTGGTCGCCCCACGCCGGACGCGCCGCCGCCCTTCACCTGATCCTGGCGGTGGGCGCCATGCCGCTGATCTTCGGCGCCATGAGCCACTTCATCCCGGTGCTCACCCGCACCCGCAATGCCGCCGCCGGACTGGTCAGCCTCCCGGTTCTGGCGCTGGCGGGCGGCGCGCTGGCGGTGGGCGCACTCAGTCTGGCCGACCTGTCTTGGGGGCGTTATGCGGGGGCGCTGCTGGCAGGGGCCGCAGCCAGCGCGCTACTCGTCTGGAGCCGGCGCCGACGCGCCGGGATGCTGGGCCGGCCCCACCCCTGCCTGGACTGGTACGAAACCGCGCTGGCCTGTCTCGTGCTGGCCCTGCTCGCCATTCTCGCCAGTGCGATCTGGCCGCAGCAGACGATCGCCCTGCACCGCCTTCATCTCCATCTCAACACGCTCGGCTTCGTCGGGCTGACTGCCGTGAGCACGCTCGCCGTGCTGCTGCCGACCGTTGCCGGCAGGCCCGATCCGCAAGTCGGCCCGCGGCTACGCCGCGATCTGCCGTGGGCGGTCGCCGGCACGCTGCTGGTCGCCTTTGGCTCGGCCTGGATCGGTCCGCTCGCCTGGATCGGCGGCGCCTTGTGGGCCGTCCCACTGGTGCGGCTGGGGGCAAGCTGGCTGCGGCTTTATCGCGCCGAAATCCTCGCGCTGCACGGCGCCGCACCGCTGCTCGCCGCCGCGCTGGCCGGACTCGCTGTCAGCCTGATCTTGGGTGCGATGGCTCCGATGGCTGTCGCAGAATGGCTACGCCCGACCGAACCGGCGCTGGCCTTTGTCAGCGGCTTCATGCTGCCCCTGGTGTCCGGCGCGGCCAGCCAGCTGTTGCCGGTATGGCTGCGCCCCGGCGTGCAAAGTCACTGGCACGCGAAGCTGCGCGACAGTCTCGGACGCTACGGCGGCGTCCGCGCCATGCTGTTCTGCCTCGCAGGGATTGCGGCCGGAATGGGCCAGCCCTGGGGTCTGCTGTTGGGCGCGGCCACGCTGATCTGGTTTCTGCTGCAGACCGGCACTGCACTGCTGCGCTCCAGGCTATTTCAAGAAAGGAACCCAACATGAGTAATCCGGAATTTTTTGCCGCCGTGCCTCGCCTCACGCTACACGATCCCCTGGCCGAGCTCCTCGGCGCTGCCGAAAACGGCCTGATCGAATACGGCTACACCGATGCGGTCAAGCTCGCCGGGCATTCCTGTCCCACGGTAGCGGGTGCCTACCTGATGACGCTCAAGGCGCTGGCGAAACTCTATCCGGATTGCCCTCCCGAGCGCGGCGCCATCCGCGTCGAACTGCACGCAGCCCAAGCGGACGGCACTGCCGGTGTCACCGCCGCCGTGGTCGGCCTGCTCACCGGCGCTGCGGGTGAAGGGGGTTTCAAGGGACTGGGAGGGCGCCACAGCCGCCGCAATCTGCTGGCGTTCGCTGCCCCAATTGACGCCGAACTCTGCTTCACCCGGCTCGACACGGCGGTGCGCGTGGCCGCTGCCTACCATCCTGAAGTGGTGCCCGCGCCACACGAACTGCAGGGGTTGATGCCGAAGCTGCTTGCCGGCGCGGCCAGCGCGGCAGAAGAAGCGGAATTCGGGCGCCTCTGGCAGATGCGGGTCAAGCACATCCTGATCGACCATTTCGACGACCCGGAACTGGTCGTGTGCCGGGAAAACCCAAAGTCCCGCGCCGACTAAGCCGCCATCAAACGCCGTGCCGCACGCGCCAGCGGAGCAGGCAAACGGCCGAGCACCAGTTCGGGATCGAGGGCATCGAGCAGGTTCTTGACGGTGAGACCGAGTTCGGTATCGCCTTCGCTCACCAGGCGGCGGCTGAAGAAGAGGGTGTCGGGGTCCTCGCGGCGGCTGAGCAGCAGCAGGAAATCACGGGCGGTCGCGCTGATGGTGAGGTCGGGTGCGCCGCCGTCCGGTGCAAACCCGCTCTGGGAAACGGCGAAGCGGAAGCTGAGCCCGAGGTCCTTGACACGGATGGCGTAGCGCCGGCCGACCAGCGGCTGCCAGTCGAGCGTTTGCAGGGCCGGCCACAGCAGACGGTTCGCCGCCATCGAAAATGCCAGGCTGGGCGGCGCAAGCGGCAGCCTCGCGACGAGCGTGGCCAGCTGCGGGGGGAAAGCAAGATTCAGCATGATGGATCCATTTCTGAAAGTGGACCGTTTCCTTGCCGCACGGCGTCAGCCCAGTTGTTGGGGGTTTCGTACAGCCGCACCCGCTCCAGCCTGAGCTGGTTGGCGTAGGTGTCGAGATAGGCGGCGTCGAGGATGCGGAAGGCTTCTTCCGCCAGGTTTTCTGCGGTGGGCACCACGGGAAGCACGACGGTCTTGTGTCCAGGCAGCGACGCCAGAAACTCCACCACGGCCCGGTCGCCTTGGTACACCAGGAAGGCATGATCCCACTGGTTGACGAGCACGGCATTGGCGATGTTTTTCACGTCGGAAAAGTCCATCACCATACCCTGTTCCGCCGCGCCCTCGGTGCGGATGATGTCGCCGGACAAGGTGATTTCGAGCGCGTAGCGGTGGCCGTGCAGGTGGCGGCACTGGCTGGCGTGATGGGGGATGCGGTGACCGGCATCGAATTCCAGTCTGCGCGTGATTAACATAAAGCGTATCTCAACATATCAGGCGGGTTTCTCCGTGCCGTGTATCAGGCCGGCATGTTCGAGACCTGCGCGGCCGTGCCAGTAACCGTCGACCGCCGGGCCCGGCATGACGCGGGCCAGCTTTTCTGCAGCATGGCTTTCGCCCGCCAGCGCCGCCTGAAAAGCCTCGATCACGCGCCCCATGTGACGCGACTGCGGAGACAGGCGCAGGCTGACAATGTCGAGTTTGCGCAGGGCGGGCAGTTCGCCAATCAAGGTGTAGACGCCGGCGGACTGCGTCTGGATGCCGTTGAGGGTAAGGAAGGGCTCACCCTCGCGAGTTGCCAGAGCCAGCCCGTCCGGATGGTCGAGGCAGCGAAACTGGCAGTCGTCCTTGGGCAGGTTGTAATGACGCGCGGTGAAGCAGCGCGCCGAGTACGCGAGCGGCAGGCGGCCGTAGGCGAAAACCTCGGTCTGGATGCCGGCCGGGGCGCGTTCGAGCAGCGACGCCAGCGTGGCGCGCGACATTTCCACCGGAGGCAGCCAGCGCTGCGCGCCCAGCCCGGCGAGCACGGCGAGCGTCTCGGGGTTGTAGACATTGAGCGTGGGCCCGGCGACGAAGCGCACGCCCGCCTCGGACAGCAGCCGCACCGCGCCCCATTCGTTGGCTTCGACGCGGAAGCGGCCGTCGCCGACGATCCGGCGCAAGGTCTTGAGGTCGGATTCCGATTCGATCAGCGTCTGGGTCGAGAGCACCACCTCCTTGCCGGCGGCGGCAAGCTGTTCCGCCAGTTCCAGCCAGTCGGGCAGGCGCAGCAGGTGGCGACGTGAGCACACGCTCTCGCCCAGATGCACACGCGCAACCGGCCAGTTCGCCGCCTCGCCGTAGAAGGCGAGGACGTCGTCGCGCGACCAGTAATAGAGCAGCGGACCCAGACTCAGATTCATGGCAGCCTCACTTCCAGGGACGATGATAGGCACCGAGCGTGTGGCTCTGCCCTTCCGACAGCTTGTTGAGCTCGGCCTGCCAGGCGGGCGCCGGCTCGAAGCTGTCGGCGTTTTTCTTCACCGCATCGATGGCGGCGCGCCACACCTTCGTCACCTGTGTCACATAGGCCGGACTGCGCTGGCGGCCTTCGATCTTGATGGCGGCGATGCCCATCTTCAGCATCTCGGGCAGCAGGTCGAGGGTGTTGAGACTGGTCGGCTCCTCGATGGCGTAATAGGTTTCGCCTCCGACCTCGAAGCGGCCCTTGCACAGCGTCGGATAGCCCGCCTTTTCGTCCTTGCCGTAGCGGTCCAGCAGCACGCCGTTGAGGCGCGACTCCAGCCCGGCAGGAGTCTCCTTCCACTGCACCGCCTTCGCCGGCGAGCACACGCCCGCCGAGTTGGGCGATTCGCCGGTGCAATACGACGACAGCAGGCAGCGCCCTTCCACCATCACGCACAGGCCGCCAAAGCCGAACAGCTCGATCTCGACGTCGGTGTGCTTCACCACGTTCTCCACCTGCGGCAGCGACAGCACGCGCGGCAGCACGGCCCGCTGGATGCCGAAATGTTCGCGGTAGAAATTCACCGCCTCGTAGCTGGTGGCCGAGCCCTGCACCGAGAGATGCAGACGCAGCTGCGGGTGGTTCTTGACCGCATAGCGCATGAGGCCGGCGTCGGCGAGGATCACCGCGTCCATGCCGAGCTTCGCCGCGCGGTCGACCGCACCGGTCCAGCGGCTCCAGGTGTCGGGCTGCGGATAGGTGTTGAGTGCGAGCAGCACACGACGGCCGCGGTCGTGCGCATAGCGCAGCCCCTCGGCGGCCTGCGCCTCGTCGAAGTTGAGACCCGGGAAGGCGCGCGCATTGGTGTTGTCGCGGAATCCCATGTAGACGGCGTCGGCGCCATGGTCGATGGCGGCCTTGAGGGACACGAGGCTGCCCGCCGGGCAGATCAGGTCAAGCGGCATGAGATTCCCCTTTCCAGATTTGGCCCGCGCGCGAACCCTGGCGGCTGTCGCGTCGCGTCAGTTCGTCGGCGATACCGTTCAGCACGTCCCACTTCTTCGCGCACCACGCGGGCGCCAGCAGAATGTCGGGCGCGGCGGTGCCGGTGACGCGGTGATACACCACTTCCCACGGCGTGCGCTCGATCAGGTCGGCGGCGATGCGCACGTAATCCGCCTCGGCCAGCGGCGCGTATTCGCCGCGCTTCCATTCGATCGCCAGTTTGGTGTGCTTCACCACGTGCAGCGGATGCAGCTTGAGGCCGTCGACGCCGACGTCGAGCACGCGGTCGAGGCTGACCTGGCTGTGGGATGCATCCTCGCCCGGCAGGCCGACGATGAGATGGCAGCACAGCGGAATGCCGCGCGCCCGCGCCGCGCGGGCGGCAGCCTCATATTCGGCGAAGCCGTGGCCGCGGTTGACCCGCACCAGGCTGGCGTCGAACGACGACTGCAGGCCGAGTTCCAGCCACACCTCGTGGCCGCGGTCGCGGTATTCCGCCAGCAGATCCAGCACCGGCGGCGGCACGCAGTCGGGCCGCGTGCCGATCGCGAGCCCGATCACGTCGGGTGCCGCCAGCGCCGCATCGTAGAGTGTGCGCAGTTCGTCCACATGGGCATAGGTGTTGGTATAGGCCTGAAAATAGGCGATGAAACGGCGTGCCCCGGTGCCCCGCGCAATCCGGCCACGCGCACGGTCGAATTGTGCGGCGAGCGGGATCTGGTCGCGCGCGCCCGGGGCGAAGGATTTGTTGTTGCAGAAGGTGCAGCCGCCGATGCCCTTGGTGCCGTCGCGATTGGGGCAGGTGAAGCCGGCGTCGAGCGCGATCTTGTGCACCCGCTCGCCGTGCCGCTCCAGCATGGCGCGGCCGAAGGTATGGATGCGGTCGGTGAGCGTGCTCACGCCGCCGCGGCCACCGACTCGGGGGAAACCGATTCGCGCTTCCTGCCGGTGAGCAGATAATCGATCAAGTCGCTCACCGGACGGATTTCGCTGCCGAACGGAAGCGGTTCCGAACCGCGAAAAAACAGGCCCTTGTTGACGTCGCCTTTCAACGCGGCCACCAGTTGCGAATCGATGCAGAACTGTCCGGCCTTCTCGAGGCCGTCGCGCAGGCCACATTGCGTCAAACAGTGCAGGCCGATGGCACAGCGATCGGGGCCCGCCTTGGCGCATCCCTGCAGCCTCGTTTCCCGCTTGAGGTAGTTGGCGAGCCACGGGGTTTTTACCGCGCGCGCGGGCAGCCCGGCCACGCTCATGAAGGTGACGATGTCCTCGGGTTTCGCTTCGAGCAGCACGCGCTTGAAGTTGATGTGGGCGTCGCCTTCCTCGGTGACGGCGAACGGCGTGCCCACCTGCACGGCGGCGGCGCCGAGCGCCTGCGCGGCCAGCAGTTTTTCGTGGCTGTTGATTCCTCCGCCGACGATGATGGGAATCTTGTCGCGCGCGATGCCCAGGTCGTCGAATACCTTGAAGATGCCAGGCAGCACTGCGTCGATATCAAATCGCGCATGCCCGAGTTCGGCCGGGTTCGGTGCGCCGAGGTGGCCGCCCGCGTAGAGCGGGTGCTCGATCACGATGGCGTCCGGCAAGCGTCCACCGCTCCCGAATTTCTTCAGACGCGCCCATTTCTTCAGCAGAATGGCGACGCCGCGCGCGTCCGACAGGATCGGGATCAGCGCGATGTCGGGATAGCCTTCGGTCAGATCCGGCAGGTCGAGCGGAAGTCCCGCGCCCATCACGATCGCCTGCGCACCCGCGGCACACGCCTGCCGCACAAGGGCCGGATGCGCGTCCACTGCCTTCATCACGTTCACCGCCACCAGGCCGCGGCCCGCCGCGAGTTCCAGCGCAGCCTTGATCTCGCGGTCGAGTGCGATGAGATTCAGCCGGTTGAGTTCATCCTTGTCACGGCAGTGCTTCGCCTGCTCGGACAAGTCAGTGTGGTGATGCCGCAGATCGATACTCGCAATCGTGCCCACTGCGCCCGCGAGGGCCACCGTGCCTGCCAGCCGGTGCGCCGATATCCCCACCCCCATGCCGCCCTGCACGATGGGCAACAGAGATTGGCCGCGTATTGAAAATGAGGGGGACGTCGTCATGCCGATCCTACAATTCCTGCAAAGGTCCATTATAACCACCTGAAGACCTGCTTATCTTTATATACGCGGCAAGCCATTCCTTCAAGCAGCCACGCCGGGGTTCACCCACCCCGCCTAAACGCCTACAATGCCGGGTCTTACTGGCTGGCCTTTACCCGCATGTTCACCGGCATCATCCAATCCATCGGCCGCATCCACGAATACGAAGCACGCGGCGCCGACGCGCGCATGGTCATCACGGGCGGCGGGCTGGATTTTTCCGACGTTGCCATCGGCGACAGCATCGCGGTCAACGGCGTCTGCCTCACTGCGGTGGCGCTGGCGCCCGACAGCTTCACCGTCGATGTGTCCGCCGAGACCCTGCGCGTCACAGCCGGTTTTATCCCGGGCGCCGAGGTCAACCTGGAAAAGGCGCTGCGTCTGGCCGACCGCCTCGGCGGGCATCTGGTCTCAGGGCACGTCGACGGCGTCGGCACGGTGCATCGCTTCGTTCCCGTGGGCGAATCCCACCTGCTGGAAATCGACGCGCCGAGCGGACTCGCGCGCTACATCATCCGCAAGGGCTCGATCACGGTGAACGGCGTGTCGCTGACGGTCAATGCGGTCGATACCGCGCGCTTTGCGCTGAATCTCATCCCGCACACGCTGGACATGACGATGCTCAAGCATCTGCAGGCGGGCAGCCGCGTCAACCTGGAAGTCGACATGATCGCCCGCTACGTCGAGCGCATGATGCAATTCACCCACACAACGGACAAAGACTGATGAGCCTCGCCTCCACACTCGAAATCATCGAAGAACTCAAGGCCGGCCGCATGGTCGTGCTGGTCGACGAGGAGGACCGCGAAAACGAGGGCGATCTCGTGATGGCCGCCGAGCACGTTACCCCCGACGCGATCAACTTCATGGCCAAGTACGGACGCGGCCTGATCTGCCTGACACTGACCGACGACCGCTGCCGCCAGCTCGGCCTCAAGCAGATGGTCTCCGACAACCAGACGCCGCATGGCACCGCGTTCACGGTGTCGATCGAAGCGGCCGAAGGGGTGACCACCGGCATTTCCGCTGCCGATCGCGCGGTCACCATCCAGGCGGCGGTGAAAAAGGACGCCAAGGCCACCGACATCATTCAGCCCGGCCACATCTTCCCGCTGCGCGCGCAACCCGGCGGTGTGCTGGTGCGCGCGGGACACACCGAAGCCGGCTGCGACCTGGCAGGACTGGCGGATCTGGAACCGGCCTCGGTCATCTGCGAAATCCTCAAGGACGACGGCACCATGGCGCGCCTGCCCGACCTGGTGCCGTTTGCGCAGGAGCACGGCCTGAAGATCGGCGCCATCGCCGATCTGATCCATTACCGCAACCAGACCGAGAGCCTGGTCGAGCGCGCCGCCGACCGCCTGATCCAGACCGTATACGGCGCGTTCCGACTGATCGCCTACCGCGACAAGTGCGCCGGCGAAACCCACCTGGCGCTGGTCAAGGGCGAAATTCATGCGGACCGCGAAACGCTGGTACGCGTGCATGAACCCCTCTCCGTGATGGACTTCCTCGACGTCACCGGCGGCGGCCATTCGTGGCCGATCATGGGTGCGATGGAACGCATCGCCGAATCGCAGTCAGGCGTGATCGTACTGCTGCACCGTCCGGAAACCGCCCATGCATTGCTCGAACGCATCAACCCGGCGCCGGTCGCCAGCCGCAAGTACGACCTGCGCGACTACGGCATCGGCGCGCAGATCCTGCGCGACCTCGGCGTCGGAAAAATGAAGCTGCTGGCCAGCCCGCGCAAGATGCCGGCGATGGACGGCTTCGGTCTGGAAGTCACCGGCTATTCTGAAAAAGCCTAACAATCAAGCGAGGGACGCACTATGGGAACCACCGACAACATCTCCGAACTCGACCCCGTCTATCAGGGCGCAGGGCTCAAGATCGGCATCGTCATGAGCCGCTTCAACAAGGACATCTGCGAAGGCCTCTTGTCGGCCTGCGAAATCGAGCTGGCCCGCCTCGGCGTCGCCAAGGACGACGTGCTGCTGGTCGACGTCCCCGGCGCGCTGGAGCATCCGCTGGTGCTGCAGAAAATGGCGCAATCCGAAAAGTTCGACTCGCTGATCGCCATCGGCGCCGTGGTTCGCGGCGACACCTACCACTTCGAAGTGGTGTCGAACGAATCCGCGCGCGGCATTCTCGACGTGCAGCTGGAAACCGGCGTGCCGATCGCCAACGCCATCCTCACCGTCGACACCGAAGAACAGGGCCACGCACGCATGCACGAAAAAGGCCGCGACGCCGCACGCGTGGCGATCGAAATGGCCAACCTGCTGAAGCGCCTCTGAGATGGCCGGTTCCCGCAAAAGTGCCCGCGAATTCACCCTGCAAGGCGTGTATGCCTGGCTGGTCGGGGGCACCGACGTCACGCTCATCGCTGCCAACCTCAAGGAGGACGAGCAGTTCAAGCGCGCCGACGAAGCCTATTTCCGCACCCTGCTCTACGGCGTGCTGAAAGAGGAGGACATCCTGAGCGCGCGCATCACGCCCCTGCTCGACCGTCCGCTCGCCGAACTCTCGCCGATCGAGCGCGGCATCCTGCTGATCGGCGCCTATGAACTGCTGTACTGCCCTGACGTGCCGTGGCGTGTCGCCATCAACGAAGGCGTCGAGCTGGCGAAGAAATTCGGCGGCACCGACGGCCACAAATACATCAATGGCGTGCTCGACAAGCTGGCGCAGGACGTGCGCGCGGTGGAAATCGAGCATGCGCAAAAAAGGGATTAGGCGTCAGGATTCAGGGGTCAGGGGAAAACCACACACCCCTGAATTCATTCAACGCGGCGCAACCGCACAAAGCCCCCTGAACCCTGAACCCTGAACCCTGGCCCCTGACCCCAGACCCCTGAAATGGAATTCGACCTCATTGCCCGCCACTTCACCCGCGCCACCCCCGGCGCGGTGCTCGGCGTGGGCGATGACTGTGCGTTGCTGGCGCCGACGCCGGGCATGCAGCTGGCGGTGTCGTCCGACATGCTGCTCGAAGGCCACCATTTTTCGCCGCAAGACAGCCCCGCCGGGCTCGGCCACAAGTCCTTGGCAGTGAACCTGTCCGATCTGGCCGCGATGGGCGCAACGCCGCGCTGGACGACGCTGGCCATCGCACTGCCGGAAGAGAACGATGCCTGGCTGACCGCGTTTGCGCGCGGCTTTTTCCGCATGGCGGACCAGCACGGCATCGAGCTGGTCGGCGGCGACACCACGCGCGGTGCGCTCACCCTGTCCATTACTGTCATCGGCGAAGTCCCGCCGGGACAAGCGCTGCGCCGCGACGGCGCGCAGGCGGGCGACGACGTCTGGGTGTCCGGCGTGATCGGCTCAGCGGCGCTGGCGCTGGCCTACCGGCAAGGGCGTTTGTCCATGGGGCAGATCGACGCCGCCAAGGTGCTGCCCGCGCTCTACCTGCCGACGCCGCGGGTGGAACTCGGCATCGCGCTGCGCGGCATCGCGACCAGCGCGATCGACATTTCGGATGGCCTCTTGGGCGACCTAGGGCATATCCTTGAACGCTCGCACGTCGGCGCGACGATCGAGTTCGCCGCCCTGCCGACGCTGCCGGTGGTTCAGAATTATCTGCACGAAGCGATTGCGCGCGACTGCGTGCTGGCCGGCGGCGACGACTACGAACTCTGCTTCACCGCGCCCGTCGACCGGCGCGACGCGGTGGCCGCCGCCGCGCAGTCCGCAGGTGTAACGGTGACGCGCATCGGCCGCATCTCCGCCGAAACCGGGCTCACGGTCGTCGACGCCGACGGCCAGCCGCTGCCTTTCGAACACACCGGCTATGACCACTTTGCGGCCTGACCTCAAATTCCTGTTTGCGCATCCGGCACATCTGATCGCCTTCGGCTTCGGCACGGGCCTCGCCCCCAGGGCGCCCGGCACCGTCGGGACCCTGCTCGGTCTGCCGCTGTTCTGGCTCGTCACCGCCGTCGCGCCCGATATGCCGAACCAGGTCATTCTGCTGATTGCTGCCTTCCTGTTGGGCGTGTGGGCGTGCGGCCGCAGTGGCCGCGCACTCGGTGTCGCCGACCACGGCGGCATGGTGTGGGACGAAATCGTCGCCTTCGCGCTGGTGCTGCTGTTCACCCCGGCCGGCTGGCTGTGGATGGCGTTGGCCTTTGCACTCTTCCGCCTGTTCGATATCCTGAAACCCTGGCCGATCCGACTGGCCGACCGGCGTCTGAAAAACGGCTTTGGCGTGATGTTCGACGATCTTCTAGCGGCGCTGTACTCAATCGCCGTCATTAAAGGACTGCAATGGCTCGTGTGAGCGACGAAGAACTGCACCAGCTCGCCACCGAACTCGGCGAGAAACTGCTCGCGCGGGGCTGGATGCTCGCTACCGCCGAGTCCTGCACCGGCGGCTGGGTCGGACAACTGCTGACCTCGCTGCCCGGCTGTTCGCAGTGGTACGAGCGCGGCTTCATCACCTACGCCAACGCCGCCAAGATCGAGATGCTCAGCGTGCCGGCTGATCTCATCGACACCCACGGTGCCGTCTCCGAAGCGACCGCCAGCGCCATGGCAACCGGCGCGTTGGCCCACAGCCACGCCCAGGCCACGCTCGCCATTTCCGGCATCGCCGGGCCCGGCGGCGGCACACCGCAAAAGCCGATCGGCCTGGTCTGTTACGGCTGGGCGCTGGCGGACGGCACGGTCATGTCGTCCACCTGCCGCCTCGACGGCGACCGCGAGGAAATCCGCTCGCGCGCGGTGGCGGCGGCGCTGCGCGGGTTGATCGAACTGATCGGATAAGTACAAGTCGCAAGTTTTATAAAGAGCGCGGCGTACGCAGCACATTCCTTGCAACTTGCAACTTGAATCTTGTAACTTGAATCTCTAGCTGAAAGCCCAGGCCGCGAACGGCTCGATCTCATCGCGATTCAGCAGCATCAACTGGTAAGCATTGGGGTTCATCGAATGATCCGGCGTGGTGTCGACGTTGAGGCGCTGCAGGACGTAGCCGAGCAAGGCACGCCGCACGTTCACCTCGACAACGTCCCCACTCGCCCCGTAATCCAGCAGCAGACTCTCGCGCCTGTCCGCATCAAGCCCGGCATGCGGCGCCAGACTCAATCTCACCGATTCCACCCAGTCGTCGTCGTACTGCTCGCCGGATTCGGCGGACGCATCCAGGCATTGCGCCGCGCTGATGCGTGACAGCACGAAATCCCGGAAATCGCAGGTGTCTTCGCTATATGCCCGCACATGCCAGCGTAGTCCGGTGTTGACGAGCGTATGCGGCTCGAGCACCCGCTCTGCCCCGCTCTCGCGCTGTGACAGGGAACGGTAGCTGATGCGCAGCTTGCGCCGGCCGTGGATGGCCCGGGTGATCTGCGCCAGGGTCTGCGGACTCGGCAGGCGCGCGGGCAGCGGCAGCGACGCGGTCGGCAGGCCGTATATCAACTCGTCCCCGTAGGGCCCGTTCGCCACCGCCAGGTTGGCGGAGATGACAGGCAGCGCAGCAGCAGGTGCGAGGTCGGCGAAGACCGCGCTGAACCCCTCGCCCGGCACGAAGCCGAACACGCTGTGGTTGTAGATCAGGTTGCCGGGCGCCAGATTGCTGTAGAGCTTGAGATCCTTGGTGGATGCCGGGTCGGACAGGCCGAAGGCGCGGGCGACGTCGCTGCGGGTCACCACGCCGGTATACCAGGCCATGACCTCGATGTATTGCAGCCGCTGGCGCGTCGCCCACTTCACGTCCAGGCGCATTTTCTCTTTTGAAATCATTTCGCTTACTCCGCCCTCCGCCCGGCTGGTTTATTTCGGGAGATTATAGGCGGGCGGCGACCAAATAAAAACAAATTGTTAGTATTTTATATTTAGGTGGTATTTTTTATTGACATGCTTGAATGTACGATTTAAAGTTCGGTCATCCCAACCCAATCAGGAGACGCAACATGGCTACCCCCAGCACGATGACCGAAGACAAGATGAAGGCGCTCAGCGCCGCGCTGAGCCAGATCGACAAGCAGTTCGGCAAGGGCTCGGTGATGCGCCTGGGCGATCACGACGTGTCGCGCGACGTCCAGGCCGTCTCCACCGGCTCGCTGGGGCTCGACATTGCGCTGGGCGTCGGCGGCCTGCCGCGCGGCCGCGTGGTCGAAATCTACGGTCCGGAATCGTCGGGCAAGACCACGCTGACGCTGCAGGTCATCGCCGAAATGCAGAAAATGGGCGGCACCGCGGC
>JAIBFA010000063.1 GCA_019459325.1 Thiobacillus sp. | reverse complement strand
TGACGATCACGGCGGCCCCCGACCCCTGCGCCATCAACATGCCGCCCCCCGCCCCGACCTGCCCGGGCTGACGGAACGCGACCCCACCATTCGGGCCGGGCTCGTTTTTGCGCGCGCGGGGGCCCAGCGGGCCGCGCGCGGCGTGCTGATTCCGCCGCGCATCACGCCGCTGAAAAGCTGGGCTGAAAGCGTCGCCGACGATCGCGCCGAACCTCAGGCGCGGCGCCTGGCACGGCTGCACGGCGTGCTGCGTCACATTGCCTGGCTTGGCAAAATCGACAAGTGGGCACTCGCCAACGAACTGCTGGGGCTGGCCGACGAACTGTCCGCCGCGCGCCTGGGCGGCGAGATCGGCTCGCAGATCCGCGCACTGCATGCCGACGCGCTCGACCGCGAAACGGCGCTGATCGAAGCGGTGTGGCAGGCGCTCAACAACGATGGCAGCGACCCGCAGGCGCGCTATGCACGCGCTCTGGATCGCGTGCTTGAGCGCATCCGATCCGAGCCGCAGCACATCTATGGTTACGCGCTGGGTACGCTGACTGCGGTCGAACAGCAGTTTCTCGATCGCTGTGCCGAGCACACGCCGGTCACATTATTCGAATTGACAGCCGATGCCGCCAACGGCGTGTCGTTCACCCTGCATCAGGCCTGGCAACTGACCGATCCGCCCCTGTGCGAACGCGCCGCCACGCTGGCCCATGCTTATCCCCATTCGCCGGTGCATCCGCACCTCACGCTATGCGCCGCGCCGCACCTGGAAGCCGAAGCGCGCGCTGTCGCCGCCTGGGTGGCCGATCAATTGCGCACCGGCACACGCGACATCGCGCTCGTTGCGCTCGACCGCGAAACCGCGCGCCGGGTGCGCGCGCTGCTGGAGCGGATGGACGTGCTGGCCGCCGACGAGACCGGCTGGACGCTGTCGACCACCGCGGCCGCCGCCGTGATCGACCGCTGGCTCGAATGCGTGACGGGCGATTTCCCGCACGTCGAACTGCTCGACCTGCTGAAGTCCCCTTTCCTGCTGGGCGATCTCGCCGCGCGGCAGGATCAGGTGCTGCAGCTCGAACTTGCGCTGCGGCGGCAGGGCGTGGCGCAAGGCACGGCCGATATCCAGCGGCTGGCGCGCGCCCAGTTCGGCGCGCTTCCCGCCTGGCTCGCCGCGCTGTTCAGCGCCCGGCAGGGCTTCGCCCAGAATCGCGCGCCGCTGGCCGTCTGGCTCGCACGGCTGGCCGACAGCCTCGCGCAGCTCGACGCGACGGCGCCCCTGCAGGCCGACGCCGCCGGCACCAATGTGCTCGACACGCTCGAGACCCTGCGCCGCGACCTGGCGGACGACAGTGAAAAATACAGCTTCGGCGAATGGCGGCGCTGGCTCAATCTGGCGCTCGAGTCCGCCAGCTTCGTCGACGCCAGCGTCGCCAGCCCCATCGTGCTGACCTCGCTGCCCGCCGCGCGCGGACGCGTGTTCGAGGCGGTAGCGGTGATCGGTGCCGACGCCTGCCACCTGCCTGCGCGCCCCGCGCCCGGCCTCTTCAGTCAGGCAACCCGCGCGCAGCTCGGCCTGTCCACCGCCGCCATCGAGGCCGACGCCGCCACCACCGACCTGATGCAGCTGCTGACGCAGGGGCCAGCGCTGCTGAGCTGGCAGGCATGGAACGACGACGAGCCCAACCCCGCGTCGCCGCTGGTGCTGCGGCTGCAGGCGCTGCACCAGGCCGCATGGGGCACCGCCCTGCCCGAACAGCTGAGCGGCGAGCCCCCCGCCCAGCCCAGCCCGCTGCCCGGTGCCAGCGTGCAGCCGGCACCGGCCGTGGCGGCCACACACCTGCCGCGCCGCTATTCGCCCACCGCGTATCAGACCCTGCTCGACTGCCCCTACCGGTTTTTCGTGACCCGCGTGCTTGGCATCCGCGAGCTCGACGAAGCCGACGACACGCTCGACAAGAGCGATTACGGCAACGCGCTGCACCGCATCCTCAAAGCCTTCCACGACAGCGCACCACCACCCGGACACGACGCCGCGCTGGCCCGCCTGAAGGAAATGTCCGACGCCGAGTTCGCTACCCTGCCCGCCTGGACCGCCGCCGCCTGGCGCAGCCGCTGGGAAAAAGTCCAGCCCGCCTACATCGACGCCTGGCTGGACTGGGTCGCCCAAGGCTGGCAGTACCAGTCAGGCGAAGCCGACTTCGAAGTGCCGTTCAGCGTCGCAGGCCTCGGCGAAGTCACCCTGCACGGACGTGTCGACCGCGTCGATGAAAAAAATGACGCCCGCACCGTCATCGACTACAAAACCGGCGCCGCGCAAGGCCTGAAAAAGAAACTCAAGGCGCCTGACGAGGCCATCCAGCTGCCGTTCTACGCCTGGCTCGCCGAGGCCGCTGCCGCCTACCTGCCGATCAACGAAACCCCGGTCGCCCCGCTCGAACTCGACGGCGAGACCGACGTCGACGCCATCAGCCGCCGCCTGCCCGAACTGCTCGAAGCCATCGCCGCCGGCGCCCCCCTTCCCGCATCGGGGATCGACGCCGTCTGCCAGTTCTGCGAAGCGCGCGGGCTGTGCCGCAAGGGGATGTGGGAATAATGGCCCGCGCTTATTACTTCAAATCCATCCGTGGATTTAGCCGCGCGGGCCATGGTCTATGACAAGCATAGCGAAACCACTCGACACCGCCATCGCCCTTTCCCCGGTCCGCTCGGCGGTAGTGGAAGCCTGTGCCGGCAGCGGCAAGACCTGGCTGCTGGTGTCGCGCATGCTGCGCCTGTTGCTGGCCGGGGCGGCACCTTCGGAATTGCTGGCGATCACGTTCACCCGCAAGGCAGCGCAGGAGATGACCGACCGGCTGCACGAATGGCTGCGGGTGCTGGCGCTGGAGGACGACGCGACGGTGCGCGAATTTCTGCATGCGCGCGCTGTGCCGGACGACGAGATCGATGCGCTGCTGCCGCGCGCGCGCGGCCTGCTGGAGACCGTGCTGACCGCACAACCGGGGCCGACGGTGACGACCTTCCATGGCTGGTTTCTCGACCTGCTGAAACGCGCGCCGCTGGAAGCCGGGCTGCCGTGGGGTGCGCCGCTGCTGGAACGTGAAAAGCAGCTGCAGAACGAGGTGCGCGACCGCCTGCTGACACAGTGGGCTGCCGCACCGGACACCGCCGAAGGCATCGCGCTGCTCGCCTTGCTGGATGGCTTGGGCGAGCACAGTCTGCGCGCGCAGCTTGCGCATTTTTTGCAGGCGCGGGCGGAGTGGTGGGCGTATACCGACGGCCAGCCCGATCCGGTGGCCTATGCGCTCGATCGATTGCGGCCCGGCCTGCATGCCGATCTGGACAGCGATCCGGTGGCGGCGTTCTGGGCCGACGAGCTGATGGTGGCGCGGGTGAAACGGGTGGGCTTTGCGCTGGAAAAAGGAGGCAAGAGCGAGCGGGATCGTGCGCCCGAGATCCAGCGCAGCCTGAGCCTGGCCCCCGACGCCGCGCACGCCGCGCTGATGAAGCACCTGATGACGGCGGGCAAGCGGCGCAAGAAGCAGGCAACGAAGGAGCTGGAAAAGGCGCTCGGCACCGGGCTCGACACCTATCTGCGCGACCTCGACACGCTGGAAACGGCGCTCGAAACCATCACCGTGATCCAGACCGACATCCGTATCTGGGCCCTCAACCGCCATGGCCTGCTGCTCGGCCACGCGTTGCTGGGCGGCTATCAGGACGCCAAGGCGCAGCAGGGGGTGATCGACTTCGCCGATGCCGAATGGCTGGCCTGCTGGCTGCTCAAAAGCGAGGAGCACGCGCCGGGCCTGGCGCTGAAGCTGGACGCACGTTACCGCCACCTGCTGCTCGACGAATTCCAGGACACCAACCCGCTGCAATGGCTGGCGCTGCCCACCTGGCTCGCCGCGGCGCGCGCGGCGGACAGCGCCATGACCGTGTTCATGGTGGGCGACCCCAAGCAAGCCATCTACCGGTTCAGACGGGGCGAGGCGCGGGTGTTCACCGCCGCGGCGGATTTCCTGCACACGCATTTCGACGCGCCGCTTTTCAGCACCACCATGACGCGGCGGCTGTCGCCCGCGGTGGTAAGGGCGATCAATCCGGTATTCGCGAGCGTGGTCGGCTTTGCGGAACACCAGCCCGCCCCGGCCAACGCATCCCGCGCAGGTGCGTTGCGCTGTCTGCCGGTCCGCGTCGAAAGAGCCGAGCCACCCACTGCCGGCGGCTTGCGCAATCCTCTCATCACGCCGCTTGCCGAAGCCGACGACCGTGCGGTGCACGTCGAGGCGCAGGCCTTTGCCCGCGTGTTGCGCGACGAGGTGCTGGGGCGCTGGAGCGTGGCGGACAGGCACTCGAAAAACAGCCGCCCGGCGCGCCCCGGCGATGTGATGGCGCTGGTCAGGAAACGCACCCACCTGCATCTGTACGAGCGCGCACTGGAAGCCGCGGGTATTCCCTTCATCACCTCGCGGCAGGGCGGCCTGCTGCACGCACTGGAAGCGCAGGATGTCATCACCCTGTTCGAAACCCTGCTGCTGCCGCATGCCGACCTGAAGCTGGCGCACACGCTGAAGAGCCCGGTGTTCAGTTGCAGCGATGCCGACCTGCTGGCCGTGTTCGCCCCGTCCCTGCCCGATGAACCGCGCGGCTGGGAACGCCTGCTTAAACTGGCCGGGCAGCCGGACTGCGCGCCCACGCTCACCCGTGCCGCGCAGTTGCTGACCCGCTGGCGCGCGCGCATCGGCATGCTGCCGGTGCACGACCTGCTCGACCGCATCTATTTCGAGGGCGATGTCGAAGCACGTTACGCTGCCGCCGTGCCGGCCGCGCTGCGCCCGCAGGTCGCCGCCAACCTGCGCGCCTTCATGCAGCTGGCGCTGACGCAGGACGCAGGACGCTACCCGACGCTGGCGGGCTTCATCCGCGAGCTCGCTTCGCTCACCGACGATGCCGACGCCGCGCCGGGCGAGGGGCTGGCGGCCGACGGCGAAAACGCGGTGCGGCTGCTGACCATCCACGGCGCCAAAGGCCTGGAAGCGCCGATCGTCTGGCTGCTCGGCGGCAGCGACCACGCGCGGGGCGACAGCTATGGCGTGCTGGCGCCCTGGCCGCCGGAAGCGCCGCGGCCCGAGCACTTTTCCCTGTTCGGCAAACTGGACGAGCGGGGCGCCTGGCGCGAGCCCTGGTTTGCCGAAGAAGCCGAACTGGCGCAGCGCGAATCCGACAACCTGCTGTACGTGGCGCTGACCCGCGCCGAACAGGGGTTGATCGTCAGCGGTGCGGCGGACAAGAACGCATGGCTGCAGCGCATCGACACGGCATGGCAGGGCATGGATCTGCCGGCCGACCTGCCGCCTGCGGGTGCGACAGACGATGTGCCGGCAAGGGCAGCGCCCCCGCGCATCGCCGCGCCTGCCGTCGGGCAGCGGCTACCCCCTGCGCCCGCCAACCCGGCCGCCGCTGGCGGCGAGCTGTTCCATGCCTGTCTGGAACACCATGTGCCGCCGGGCGTGTCGCGCGACCTGCCTGCGCTGGCCATGCGCCTGGGGGTAACGAGCGAGCTTGCGCGCATCGAGGCCGAGGCCCGTGCCCTGCTGGCGCAGCCGCAGTTGGCGCGTTTTTTCGACCCTGCGCAGTATCGGTGCGCCTTCAACGAACTGACGCTGCTCGATGCCGGCGGACGCATGCAACGGCTTGACCGCGTGGTGGAATTCGACGACGCGGTGTGGCTGATCGACTATAAAACCGGTGGCGACAGCCGCAGCCTGTCCAACGAACAACTGGCCGAACGCCATCGCTCTCAGCTGGCGGGTTATCAGACGCTCCTGGCCGCACTGTATCCCGACAAGCCGGTGCATGCCGCCCTGCTGCTGGCCGACGGCCGGCTGGTCGACCTGATGACTGTGTAAAAATGCACGGCCCGCGCTCACCCAGCGCGACTCGCCTCCACACGACTGCACGCTGCTTTTAATTCCAGGAGACACCATGTTCCGCATTCTTGTGTTGCTGGCCCCCGCTGTCCTGCTCGCGGGCTGCATTTCCTTCAGTTCCAGCGAGCCGGCCGCGGCACCCGACTACGCCGCCTTCTGTCAGGAAAAAGAACTCCAATGCAGGGAAATCTGCGGCAACGCCGGCGTTCAGGCATTTTCCTGCAAGGCCGCGCCGCGCGAGGGGTTGGAATATCAGTGTCAGTGCAAGAAACCGGGGCAGCGGCTGTGATAGACAAACCTTTTTCCGAATCCTGCGAGCAAAACCGGGCACCGATTCTGGCGGTGCTGCGCGAGGTGTTCGCCAACCGCAGCACCGTGCTGGAAATCGGCAGCGGAACAGGCCAGCACGCAGTGTATTTCGGCGCCGAACTGCCGCATCTACGTTGGCAGACCGCCGATGTGCCGCCGCATCACGCAGGCATCCGGGCCTGGCTTGACGAAGCGGCCCTGCAGAACGTATTGCCGCCGCTCGCGCTTGAAGTCAGCCAGGTGCACTGGCGCAGCGGCCGCTACGACGCGGTGTTTTCGGCCAACACCCTGCACATCATGAGCTGGCCCGAGGTAGAGCAGTTTTTCGCAGGCGTGGGTGAGGTGCTCGCGCCGGGCGGCGTGCTGGCGATATACGGCCCCTTCAACTACAACGGGACGTTCACGTCAGACAGCAATGCGCGCTTCGATGCCTGGCTAAAGGCACGCGATCCGGCCTCCGGGGTGCGCGACTTCGAGGCGGTGGACGCGCTCGCGCGCCCCCAAGGGCTTGTTCTGCAACAGGACATCGCCATGCCGGCGAACAACCGCACCCTCGTGTGGTTCATGACGTAGGACAAATTTACCCCAAGAGCTGCTTTGCCTTGCGGGCTGCTTTGCTATAACAAAACCATCGTGAAGCAGGGGAAACCCCATGCGCATTGCAGAACTGATCCAGCGCTGGAGCAAGGAAGGCCATGCACGCACCGACGTGCGTGCCTACACTGTCCACTTGCCCTTGCGTGACGCCGCACGCGTTGAAGCCTTGCATATGATGTACCCCGGCCGCAGCGACTCTCAGCTGATGGCCGACCTGATCCGTGCCGCCCTCGACGAGCTGGAGGTGGCCATGCCCTATGTCCCCGGCAACCGCGTCATTGCTGAAGACGATTACGGCGACCCGATCTACGAAGACCTCGGTCCCACACCCCAGTTTTACTCGCTGTCGCACGAAATTCTGCGCAAGCTCGCTGCCGTTCCGGTGGGAAAGTAGCTGTCGAATTAATTTACATTTTTCGCTTACCCAAACCCGCCAGACAGGTGCAGTTCCTTGTATTGACTGCAATTCACCTCTTTGGCACAACGCTTGCTAAGTTAACAGCACAACGACTCTAACGATGGGGACACCATGTATCTCGGCCCGGCTTTTCTCTTTGCCGCATTTGCCAGCCTCTTTTATGTCCCCGGGTTTCTGGACATCCCCCTCGGCACGCTGACCCCCCGGCAACTCGTTTCGCAACTGCTGTTCACCGTGTTCGCGCTGATTTCTCTGGCCGCGCTGGCACGCTCCATCGAACTCGACCCGGTGTGGCCATGGCGACCAGGATTCCGCCGCATGGTGAACGGGCTGCTCGGGCGCACCTAGCCGGGATTCTCTCCATTTGCAGGGGCCCGGCATAAAATATCGGCTTTCCCGTTCCGCGAAGCCGCCATGCCAGTCAACCTCACCGCCCCCGACCCTGCATCCCTGCTGCCTGTTGCCGGCGTGCGCCTCGGCATCGCCTCCGCCGGCATCAAAAAAGCCGGGCGGCGGGACATCACGCTGATCGAACTCGCGCCCGGCAGCCGCGTCGCCGGCGTGTTCACGCAAAACCGCTTCTGCGCCGCGCCGGTAACCCTCTGCAAAAAGCATCTCGGCCAGATTGATCAAAGCGGCGACGCCATCCGCGCATTGGTGATCAACACGGGCAACGCCAACGCAGGCACCGGCGAGGAGGGCCTGAATCGCGCGCGCCGGACCTGCGAGGCGGTGGCGGGCCTGTTCGGCGTCGAGGCCGAACAGGTGCTGCCGTTTTCCACCGGCGTGATCCTCGAGCCGCTGCCGATAGACAAGATCCTGCCCGCGCTGCCTTCCGCCCAGGCCGACCTTGCCCCTGCCCACTGGTCCGAGGCTGCGCACGCGATCATGACCACCGACATCGTCGCCAAGGGCGCCAGCCGCCAAGCGCAGGTCGGCGGCAGAACCATAACGGTCACCGGCATCGCCAAGGGCTCCGGCATGATCCACCCCAACATGGCGACCATGCTGGGCTTTGTGGCGACCGACGCGGCGATCGCGCCTGCCCTGATACAGCCGCTGGTGAAGGAGATCGCCGACGTCTCGTTCAACTGCGTCACCGTCGACGGCGATACGTCGACGAATGACAGCTTCATCCTCATCGCTACCGGCCAAGCCGGCAATGCCGAAATCTCGGATGCGGCCGGCGCCGACTATGCCGCGCTGAAAGCCGCCTTGAGCGAGGTGGCCATCGAGCTCGCGCAGGCGATGGCACGCGACGGCGAAGGCGCGACCAAGTTCATGACGATAGCGGTCGAGGGCGGCCGCGACCGCGGCGAATGCAAGCAGGTCGCCTATGCCATTGCGCGTTCACCGCTGGTGAAGACGGCCTTCTTCGCTTCCGACCCCAATCTCGGCCGCATCCTCGCCGCGATCGGCTATGCGGGCGTGATGGACCTCGATGTGAACGCACTGAAGGTGTATCTGGGCGACGTGCTGGTGGCGGAAGACGGCGGCCGCGCCGCGAGCTACACCGAGGCACAGGGCGCGGCAGTGATGAAAGCCTCCGAAATCACCGTACGCGTGGTGTTGAATCGCGGCAACGTCGATGCCACCGTGTGGACCTGCGATTTTTCCTACGATTACGTAAAGATCAACGCGGAATACCGCACCTGACACTTGGCGCGCCGTCAGCTTCCGCCCAGCACCTGCCGCATTGCCCGAAACCGCTTTCTGTACTGCGCCGGCGTGAGCATGACCTTGCGGCGGAACAGACGGGCGAAGAAGGCGGCGTCCCCGTAACCCACTTCATTGGCGATGGCTTCGATCGGCGCATCGGCGGCTTCGAGCATCTGCTTGGCTTCCTCGATGCGCAGGGTGTGGACGTAATCGAGCGGCGACATGCCGGTGGCGGCGGCGAAGCGGCGCTTGAATGAGCGCTCGGGCAGGCCGGACTCGCGCACCATGGCGGCGACCGGCGCCGGGTCCATGTAGTGGTCGGCGATCCAGACCTGGCAGCGCGCGATGACGGCGTCGTCGACCTGGCGGGTGCGGGCGAGGCGGGCGAAGGGCTGCTGGCCGATCTGGTGCCAGTCGATGAGGTTGAGCCGGGCGACCTGCATGGCGGCGTCGACGCCGGCGCTGCGGGCGATGAGGTAGAGCGCGAGGTCGAGCCAGCTGGTGCCGCCACCGGCCATGACCAGCCGTCCGCCAACGCCGGCGACCACCAGCGCGCGCTGCGCGTGGACGCTGACGCCGGGGTAGTCGCGCGCGAGCACGTCGCACCACGCCCAGTGCGTGGTGGCATCGCAACCCGCGAGCAGCCCGGCTTCGGCGAGCAGCATGGCGCCGGAACAGGCGGTGGCGAGCGTGGCGCCGCGCGCGTGGCAGGTGCGCAGCCAGTCGATTTCCTCGCGGAAGCGTTCGGTGAGCGGGACGCCGGGCGGCAGGTTCACTTCGGGCACGCAGATGAGGTCGGCGGTGGGGCAATCGGCGAAGCTACGCTCGACGACGATGGGCACGCCGTTGCCGACGATGACCGGGCCGGCGCTTCGCCCGACCAGCAGGGGCTGGAACAGCTGCGGCCCCGGTTCGCCTGCGACGACAAATTGCCAGTCGCGCCCGGCGCTGGCGAACAGGTCGACCATGCCGTAGACCACCGAGGCGGAGGTCTCGGGAAAGACGAGGATGGCGACGGGGACGGGGGCGGGCGGAGGCATGGCCGATTCGTCAGGTTCCTTGCCGGAATGGCTTTGGTCTCGAAAGGCAGTCGGGATTATTGTGCAGCATCGTCCTTTGCAGGATAGTCCAGCCCCGGCGCAGCCGGGCGAATCCCCCTTTACAAGGAGACCGACCATGAGCCCCTACCGCACCCATCTGCCCCAACTCGGTGACCAACTCTTTCTTGCCGACAGCGGCATGGAAACCACGTTGATATTTCACGACGGCATCGACCTGCCGTATTTCGCGTCCTTCGTGCTGCTGGAAGACGCGGCGGGCCATGCGCGGCTGCGCAAGTATTTCGAGCAGCATATCCAGATCGCACACGCCGCCGGCACCGGCATCGTGCTGGAAACGCCGACCTGGCGCGCCAATGCCGACTGGGGGGCCACGCTCGGTTACGACGCCGCGCGGCTTGCCGCGATCAACCGCGCAGCGGTCGAACAGCTCGCGGAACTGCGCGACCAACTCGAAACCCCGGCCACGCCCATCGTCATCAGCGGCAACCTCGGCCCACGCGGCGACGGCTACGTGGCCCACCGCACGATGAGCGTCGCCGAGGCGCAGGCCTACCACGCGCCGCAGATCGACACCTTTGCCGCCACCGCCGCCGACCTGGTCTCGGTGTTCACCATGACCTACGTCGAGGAAGCGATCGGCATCGCGCGCGCAGCCAAGGCCGCCGACATGCCTGTCGTCGTCTCGTTCACGCTGGAGACCGACGGCCGTCTGCCGTCCGGCATGCCGCTTTCAGAAGCCATCGAGGCAACCGACGCCGCCTGCGACGCGCACCCGGCCTACTACATGATCAACTGCGCGCATCCTACTCACTTTGCGCATGTGCTGCACGACGCCGGCCCCTGGCGCGACCGCCTGCGCGGCATTCGCGCCAACGCCTCGAAGCGCAGCCACGCCGAGCTCGACGAGGCGACCGAGCTGGACGAAGGCGACCCGGCCGAACTCGCGGACGAATACCGCGCGCTGCGCACGCTGCTGCCCAGGCTTGCCGTCGTCGGCGGCTGCTGCGGCACCGACCACCGCCACGTCGGGGCGATTTGCGCGGGGCTGGTCGCGGCGGCTGCCTGACGTGCGCAACGGGCGCTAGAATGGGGCTTTCAGGAGCCCCGCGCATGTCCGTTTCGCCCGCCTTCGCCACCGCATCCTCCGCGCCGCAGCCGGCAGGCTGCGTGTTGGCCGGGGGGGCGGGGGCCCGA
Organism: Thiobacillus sp.; assembly: GCA_019459325.1. Taxonomy (GTDB): domain Bacteria; phylum Pseudomonadota; class Gammaproteobacteria; order Burkholderiales; family Thiobacillaceae; genus Thiobacillus. Next base: position 46 of record JAIBFA010000063.1, on the reverse strand, counting down.
GCCCGGGGGCGGGGGGGCCGGCGCCGCAGGCCGCGCCCGGCGCCGT
>JAIBFA010000053.1 GCA_019459325.1 Thiobacillus sp. | reverse complement strand
CCATGGGCGCTGTTGCAGGCTTTTAAAAGAAGGCCAGCGGAGAGTCCTGCAAATAACCCAGCAGCCTGCACGGACGGGACGGGGCGCTGCTTGCAGCGCCCTTTTCTTATTGGCCGGCCGAAAACGTGTATGGCCGGCGCTGCGGACACTAAAGAAGCCTGCACCGTTGCCGTAATGGTAAGCACGGAGGGTATGTGGCAGGTGCTGCGTACCCGGGATCCTGGTGGAGAAAGCGTGTGGATAACGAAGCATTGAAAGGCGTCAAGGTGATGGTCATCGATGACAGCAACACCATACGCCGCAGCGCGGAAATCTTTTTGAATCAGGCGGGCTGCGAAGTCATTCTGGCCCAGGACGGCTTCGATGCGCTGTCAAAAATCACCGATCACGAACCGGATGTGGTGTTCGTCGACATCATGATGCCGCGCCTCGACGGCTACCAGACCTGCTCGTTGATCAAGCGCAACGACCGCATCCTCGCCGAAATCGAGGACGAGATCGCCAAGACCCCCACCCCGCCCGTCATCATGCTGGCGCCCACGGAGGGCCTGTTTGCCCGCGCGCGCGGTCGCATGGTGGGGTCGGACGAGTACCTGACCAAGCCTTTCACCAAGGACACGCTGCTGACAGCGGTGCGTGAGCACGCCTGTACCAGGGCCTAACAGTTTTTCAAGGAGCATAGATTATGGCGATCAGCCGAATTCTGGTTGTGGACGATTCCCCCACCGAACGTTTTTTTCTGTCCGAGTTGCTGGTCAAGAACGGCTACCTGGTCAGCATGGCGGAAAGCGGCGAAGAAGCTGTTGCCCAGGCCAAGCAGACGCTGCCAGACCTGATCGTGATGGACGTCGTGATGCCGGGCATGAACGGGTATCAGGCCACCCGCATGATTTCCAAGGAAGAGGCGACCAAGCACATCCCGGTCATCATGTGCACCACCAAGGGCCAGGAAACCGACAAGGTCTGGGGCATGCGCCAGGGCGCGAAAGCCTACCTGGTGAAGCCGGTGAAGCCGGAAGACCTGCTGTCGCAAATCAAGGCGCTGGGCTGAGCGATCCCACATGACCAAGAAATTCAATCTGCGCGAATTTCAGACCACGCTTTCGCAGCAGTTACAGGCCGCAGCCAGCCGCGACAACACCGGATCCCGTCTGGGTTTTCGGGTGGGTGACGTGAACTGGCTGGTGAGTCTGTCCGATACCGAGGAGGTCATCCCGGTGCCGCCCATTGTCAAGGTGCCCGGTGCGCGTCGCTGGTTTCGCGGCGTCGCCAACATTCGCGGCAACTTGTTCGCAGTGAGTGATTTTTCCGATTTCATGGGGCAGGGCGTGACGCCCGAGCATGCCGATTGCCGGCTGCTGATTCCGCATCACGATTTTGGGGTGAACGCGGCGCTGCTGGTACGCAGCACCCTGGGCCTGAAAAACATCAACCGTTACCAGTTGCGCAGCGACCGCGTGGCACCGCATCCGTGGGTCGCCCGCCACTACGCTGACGAAGCAGGCAGCGACTGGTGCGACATGGATTTCGGGCAATTGCTCGGCAATGCCGAGTTCCTCAAGGTTGAAGCGCAGTTCGGCAACTGAAGAACATTGAAAACAGGGCGCGCTGGCGCCGATGAGTGGAGATTGAAACAATGAACATGGCGACAACGATGAATGGCCTCAAGGGGCTGGCTGGCCGCATGACGGAAAAGGTCACGGGCAGGAAAGGTGGAGAACACACCGCCCTGATCATGCAGACCGTGCGCAAGCTGGCTGACAAGGAGGCCGGCAAGGCTCCCCTGATCGGCCATATGCCCGTCGACAAGCAATATCTCTACACCGGCGGAACCTTGATCGTCTCGTTGCTCCTCGCTGCCGGCTTCACCATCTACGGCTCGATCCAGCTTGGTAACCGCGCCGGTTACGAATCCCGCGCGGGCGAACTGAAGGTGCTGTCGCAGCGGCTGCCGTTGACCGCGCAGCAATCCGTGCTCGGCAACGCTGCTGCCTTCAAGAAGTTGGCAGAAGGCAAAGCCGCATTTGAAGCGACCTTGACTGGTCTGACCGAGGGCGACAACGAGGTGCCCGCTACCGGCGGTGCGGCGCGCGAAACACTGGAGAAAATCGGCGCCCAATGGAAGGCATTCACTCCGCAGGTTGCGCAGATCCTGTCGCAACAGAAAAACCTGGTGGAGCTGAACGAAAGCGTCAAGCGCATTAACTCCCTGAGTATCGATCTGCAGGAGGTTGCCGAACAGCTTGCCAGCCAGCTGGCCGACGCCGGCTCGAATGTGCGCGACGTGTCGCGCGCCAACCATCTGGTCATGCTGAGCCAGCGCATGCCGAAAAACGCCAACCTGCTGCTGTCGGCCGAGCTGATCGACCCCGAAGTGGTGCTGCAGCTGGAAAAGGACACCACCTCGTTCCGCGACACCGTGCAGGTGTTGATGGACGGTGTGGCCAGCCGCAATGAAGACAGCATGCTGACCCTGGAAGATCTGGGCACCAACATGGGCGACATGGTCGAGGCGGTGGGTGAGGTGCTTGCCAATACGCAACCGCTGCTGCAATCCAAGGTGGCGGCCAGCAACCTGTTCGTCGGCAGCGACACCCTGCTGCAGGACACGAATCAGTTGTCGCAGGATTACCAGTCCGTCGGCGGCGCCGGCTACCTGTTGGCGGCGCTGTTCGGTCTGCTGGCGATCGGCTCGCTGGTGATGCTGGGACTGGTCAACATCAATGAAACCAAATCGCGGGCACGCAAGAGCGAAGAGGAAAACAGCCGCAACCAGGAAGCGATTCTGCGACTGATGGACGAGCTGGGTGAACTGGCCGAAGGCAACCTCACCATCAACGCCAGCGTGACCGAAGACATTACCGGTGCGGTGGCCGACTCGATCAACTACACGGTGGAAGAACTGCGTAGCCTGGTGCGGGGCATCAACAACGCCACGGTGCAGATGGATCAGGCGGCCAGCCAGGCCGGTCAGGTTTCCGAGTCGCTGCAACAGGCCGCGCGCCGTCAGACGGAGGAGATCGAAGGGACCTCGGCTGCGGTGGTGAGCCTGGCGCAGTCGGTGCAACAGGTGTCGGGCAACGCCGCCGAATCCGCCCGCGTGGCGGAACAATCGCTGGCCGCCGCCGAAAAGGGCCAACAGGCCGTGGCCAACGCCATTGCCAGCATGAACGGCCTGCGCGAACAGATTCAGGAAACCTCGAAGCGAATCAAGCGTCTCGGCGAATCGTCACAGGAGATCGGCGAAATCGTCGAACTGATTTCCGACATTACCGAACAGACCAACGTGCTGGCGCTCAACGCCGCCATTCAGGCCGCGTCCGCCGGTGAAGCCGGACGCGGCTTCTCGGTGGTGGCGGAGGAAGTGCAGCGGCTGGCGGAACGTTCGGCCGATGCGACCAAGCAGATCGCGGCGATCGTGAAGACCATTCAGTCGGATACCCACGACACCGTGGCGGCAATGGAAGTCTCGACCCAGGGCGTGGTCGAAGGTGCCAAGCTGTCCGACGCGGCAGGCCAGACGCTGGCCGAGATTGGCGACGTGTCGAAGAAACTGGCTGGACTGATTGCCGACATTTCCTCGGCCACCCAGGACCAGGCGGAATCGACTGCCAAGGTGGCGGAAACGATGCAGGACATCAAGTCAATTTCGGCGCAGACCAGCAGCGGCACGCAGCAGACCGCCGAATCGATTGGCGGCATGAAGCAGCTTGCGCAGGATCTGAAGAACTCGGTTGCGGGCTTCAAGCTCGCCTGATCGGACTGGCCGACTCGGCGCGAGCAGCCGATCACGGCCACTGCAAACAACCTCAGGAACAACACACCATGAGCGCCTTACTCGATTACGACACCGGCCCGTTGAACTGGGTGCGCGGAGACATCGACGCCGCCCTGCAAGCCGCCCTCGGGCGCGTGCAGGCCTACAGCGTGGATGCCGATCTTACCAACGCCCTGCGGCTGGCGCGCGATGACGCGCACCAGGTGACCGGCGCGCTACGCATGGTGGGCCTGGAAGGCGCGGCCACGCTGGCGGCCACCCTCGAGTCCAGCCTGGATGACATCAACGAGAATCGCATCACGGCCAATGACGAAGTGCTTCGTGCCCTGCGAAATGCCATGGAAGGGTTGCAACGCTGGGTCAAGGATCTGGCCGACGGGCGCGGCAGCGGCGAGCTGGCACTGTTTCCGCTCTACAAGCGCCTGCGCGAACTGCAAGGTGCGGAGCGGGTGTTCGAAGGCGAATTGTTTTTTCCCGATCTGCGCTCACGGGTGCACGGCAAGACCGCCAACGATGGCCTGACGCAAGAGGCCCTGACAGCCGACGTCAAAACCGCGCGCGGCCTGTTTCAGCGCGGCCTGCTGGCTTTCCTGCGCAATGCCGAGGCGGACCAGGGACTGCAGCGCATGCGTGATGCGCTGGCCGCGATCGAGCGCATCGCGCCGTCGCAGGCTTCGCAAACCTTCTGGTGGGCATGCGTCGGCTTTGTCGACAGCCTGATCGCACGCGGCGTCGAAGCCGATTTCCACGTCAAGCAGCTGCTCGCCCGTGTCGACCTGCAAATGCGCCGCCTGATGGAAGGTTCGCCGCAGGTCGCAGAACGCCTGCTGCGCGATGCCCTCTTCTTTGTGGCAAAAAGCCAGACCCTGGAGGGCCGCGCTGCCGAAGTCCGCTCGACGTTCGCCCTCGACCGATATCTGCCGGGCCGCGGCATGCTCGACCCCGAGGCGCTGGCGCGCATGCGTCCGGTGCTGGATGCCATGCAGGCCGGCCTGAAGGCCGCGCGCGATCACTGGCATGCCTACGTGGAAGGCAATGCCGAGCAGCTGGAACAGTTTCAGATCCAGCTGGCACGCATGCAGCCCCAGGCACAGATGCTCGAAAGCAGCGGCCTGATGCCCTTGCTGGACGATCTAGGCGCGGCAGCCCTCACCGCCGCCGGACGCGAAGGGGATGCGCGCGAGCAGATGAATCTGGAAGTCGCGTCGACACTGCTGTATATGCAAAACGCCGTCGACCAGGAAGACGTCCTTCATGCCGATTTTGCTGTCCGCGCTGAAGGTCAGCAGGCCCGCTTGCGTGCCTTGATCGAAGGCCGCGAGATGCCAGCCGATGTCGCGGAATCCGCCAACCAGCGTGAAGCCGAACGCGAGATGCTGGTGCATATGGCACAGGAGGTCGGCCAGAACCTGAGGCAGATGGAGGAAGCGCTGGATGCCTTCTTCCGCGATGCCAACGAGCGCGAAGCGCTGGCCAACCTGCCTACCCTGGCCCAGCAGGCACAGGGTGCGCTGACCATGCTGGAGCTGCCGGACGCCGCCAGCCTGCTTGCCGCAGCCACGGCCACGGCGCAAGCGTTTGCCAGCGAAGGCCATCCCGACGAGGCAACCCAGCAACGTCTGGCCGATGCCTTCTCCAGCCTCGGGCTGTTCATCGAGTCCTATTGCGCCGGCCGAGCCGACGCCGCCAGAATCCTCCACCCGGCCCTGATCGAATTTGGCGTGATCGATGCTGACAGCGTCGAGAGCAGCCTATTGGACGATACGGTTGAAGCCGGCCTCCCCGCCCGCAAGGGCGAGGTGCAGGAAAATTATCTGGAGTGGCGCGATCAACCCGACGACGCCACAAAAAAAAAATTCCTTGATGCCCTGACCGAGCTCGGTCGCGACGCCGAGCTGATCGACGACGCCACACTTAAACAGCAGACGCGCGCCGCACTCGACGCCAGTCGGGATGCCGCCGAAGCGCCGCTGGCGCTGGACGCCGGGATTGCGGCCTTAACCGGCCTGGTGTTGCCGGAACGGGCGGCAGTTGCAATGTCGTCGACTCAGGAAGTGGCGGTCCCGTCTTCCATCGACCTGATGGTGGAGGAGACGGCAACCGCCGAGCCGGTTGAAGCCCTGTCTTTTGAAGCCGGCGCGCCTGCTGTCGAGGGGGTGGGCGAGCTTGCTCAGCCGGTGCTCGCGGCTGAAGCGACGTTCACCGAGCCGGCCGTGACGGCCGTGGCCGAGGCGGACACGCCTGCGATCGGCGATAACGCGCCGGCCGAAGACACGCTCCTGGCGATGATCCCCGAGGACGTCGAACCGGAGCTGCTGGAAATTTTCCTGGAAGAAGCCAACGAAGTTTTGGTGACCATGGGCGAAGCCAGCGATGCCTGCCAGAGCAACCCCGACGATCAGGCTTCACAGACCGTCATCCGCCGCGGTTTCCATACCCTGAAGGGCAGTGGCCGCATGGTCGGCCTGAATGAGCTGGGTGAAACCGCATGGCGTCTCGAACAGTTGATGAACGGCTGGCTGGCCGAGAAAAAACCGGCCAGTGGCGACCTGCTGCGTCTGGTTGGACGCGCCCGTGGCGTGTTCCAGGACTGGGTGAACGCACTGCAGGCCAATCAGCCCGTAGCCCTCCCGGTTTCCGCCTTGCTGGCCATGGTTGATCGTGTGGCGCAGGGACAACCGTTGGACGCCGCACCGGCGCAGCTCGAAATCGCGGCAGTGTTGCCCGAAATGACCGCAGACGCCCTTGCAGCGGTTGAATCCGAAACCGAGCCTGAAGCTGCCGTTGCCAGCTTGGAAGTCGAGGCCAGAGGGGAACCCGAGTGGCAGTCGCTGCCGCTTGTTGAAGCCGGGTCCGACAGCGCCGCCGATTCGCTTGAAGAGGTCGCGGCTGCGGATGTCGAAGAAATCATCGCCGAAGCGCCCGTCGAGACGGACGAGTCCGCGAGCGTGGAAGCGGCACTGGCTCAGACAGACGACACGCAGCCTGACGTGGTGGCGTCTGCGGCGCCCGTGTGGGAGGTGGGCGCCCTCATCGAATACGCAATCGCGCCTGCCGCTGTCGAACCCTTAGAGCCGGTTTTTCAGCAGGACACCGACTCGCTCCACGATGAAGTCCATGTGGAATCGTCCGGGGCGGACGAGATCTGTATCGGTCCGGTCTGTCTGTCCACCGGCCTGTACGATATTTTCATGGCCGAAGCGCACCAGCGCCTGGCTGTGCTGCAGGAAGAGGCCGAACGCCACGCCGAGACCGCCAACAGCACCGTCAGCGAACATGCGCGTCGTGCTGTGCACACCCTGGGCGGCATCGCGGGCACCGCGGGCATCACGGTTCTATCCGAACTGTCGCACGCGCTCGAGCAGTACTGGAACCGTTTTGTGCAGGTGCCGCTGCCGTCCGCGCATCTGTCGCTGGTTCAGGATACGATCGCGCGTCTGCATGAAATGGTCGCGACCATCGAGGCCGGGCAGCTGCCCGAGGCAGCAAGCGATCTGATCGCGACGCTGGGCGAACTGGAAGACGAGCAGGCCATGCCGGCTGCCGGATCCGCCGCCACGCTGGCGGACGAAGTCCCCATTGAGGCGACACCCATTGAGGCGGCCCCGCTCGACGAACCAGCCGAAGCCGGCCACGCCGAGCCTGCTCAGGGCGTGCTCGACGTCAGCGCCCTAGTGCCGGATTTCAAGCCTGCTGCGCCGGCGCCGGTATTCGAACGGCGCGAGGTGGCCGACGAAATCGATCAGCAATTGCTGCCGATTTTCCTCGAAGAAGCCGATACCCTGGTGCCGGATACCAGTGCGCAACTGCGCGCCTGGAGAACTTCGCCAGGCGAGGCTGCCGCCCGCGACGCGCTACGCCGCAACCTGCACACCATCAAGGGCAGTGCACGCATGGTCGGCGCGATGCGCCTGGGCGAACTGACGCACGTCATGGAGTCGCGCGTCATTGCAGTCATCGACGGGCATCTGGGTGCGAGTGCCGAAGTGTTCGACACGCTGGAGACGCAACTCGACCGTGTGGCCGAGACGGTCGAGCGCCTGAAGCAGGGCGACCTGGCCCCCATCGCCGAAGAGACGTCCGCGCCGCTGGAGGCGCCGATCGAGCCCGTGCTGAATCAAGCCGAGGCCGCCCAGACGGTGACTGCCACGACGGCCGATTCACCTGCCGCCACGCAGCCTGCCACCCGCGACAGTAATGCGCTGACCCTGCGCGTACGCGCCGACTGGGTCGACCGCATGGTCAACCAGGCCGGCGAAGTGGCGATTGCGCGTTCGCGGATCGAAAGCGAAGTGTTCGCCTTCAAACGCCACGTCAACGAGTTGTCGGAAGCGCTGGTGCGTCTGCGCGGCCACATCCGCGAAGTCGAAATCCAGGCCGAATCGCAGATGCAGTCGACCTTCCTGACCCAGGGTGTCGCCGAAGAATTCGATCCGCTGGAGTTCGACCGATTCACCCGTTTCCAGGAGGTCACCCGCTTCCTGGCGGAGAGTGTGAACGACATTTCCACCGTGCAGCACATTCTGCTGGCCCGCCTGGGCGAGGCGGACGCCGCACTGATCCAGCAGACCCGGCTGAACCGCGAACTGCAACAGGATCTGCTGCGCGTGCGCATGGTGCCGCTGTATTCGGTGGCCGAGCGCTTGTACCGCACGGTGCGTCAGACGGCGCGCGATGTGGATAAACGCGCCCAGCTCGACATTCAGGGCGGCGAACTGGAAATCGACCGCTCGGTACTGGAAAAAGTCACCGCGCCGCTCGAACACCTGCTGCGCAACGCGCTGGCGCACGGCATCGAATCGCCTGACGCACGCCTCGCCGCAGGCAAGACCGAATTCGGCGAAATCGTGCTGTCTGCGCGCCAGTCCGGCAATGAAATGATGCTGACCGTGAAGGACGACGGCGCCGGCCTCAACTACGCCCGTATCCGCGAGAAGGCCGAAGCGAGCGGTTTGCTGCTGCCAGGCGTCGAGCCGACCGAAACCCTGCTGGCGCAGATGATCTTTGCCGCCGGTTTCTCCACCGCCGAAACCGTCAGCCAGGTTGCCGGGCGCGGCGTCGGCATGGACGTGGTGAAGAGCGAAATCTCGGCGCTGGGCGGCCGTATCGACATCACCTCGACGCCGGGTGCCGGCACCAGCTTCAACATCTATCTCCCGCTCACGCTGGCGATGACCCAGGCGGTGATGATCCAGGCGGCCAAGCACGATTTCGCCCTGCCGACGCCACTGGTGCAACAGGTGCTGGAGCTGAAGCCGGAGGATCTGGAAAAAGCGATGGCAGCGGGCGAAGTGACGTGGCGCGGCGCGCGCTACCCGTTCTCCTATCTGCCGCATCTGCTGGGCGATACCGAAGCCGTGCACGAAGTCCAGCGTTACAACCCGGTGGTGCTGCTCGCCAGCGGTTCCAGCCAGGCAGCGGTGCTGGTCGACGTGATCGAGGGCACGCGCGAAATCGTGGTCAAGAACATCGGCCCGCAGATGGCGCGCATTACGGGTGTCGCTGGCGCCACCGTGCGCGGCGACGGACGCGTGATCCTGATCCTCAACCCGGTTCCGCTGGCGCTGCGCTGGGCCAGCCTGCCGCGCACTGCAGCGGAACGTAAGGCGCCCGCCGAGGCGGCCGAAGTCAGCGCCGCCCTGCAGCCGCCGCTGGTTCTGGTGGTCGACGATTCGCTCACTGTGCGCAAGATCACCACCCGCCTGCTCACCCGCGAAGGCTTCCGCGTCGACAGCGCGAAGGACGGCGTCGATGCATTGGAAAGGATGCACGACCTGATCCCCGACGTCGTGCTGCTCGACGTCGAGATGCCGCGCATGGACGGTTTCGAACTCGCCCGCGTGATGCGCAGCGATGCGCGTCTGAAGTCGGTGCCGATCATCATGATCACCTCGCGCACGGCGGACAAGCACCGCAACCACGCACTTGAAATCGGCGTCAACGAGTATCTGGGCAAGCCCTATCAGGAACAGCAGCTGCTCAATGCCATTGCCGAGCAGTTGGGTCAGGAAGCCGCCGTGTCCGTGTAAATGGCCGGCAGAGAAAAACGGGCGAATCTTCGCCCGTTTTTTTTCGCCTAGAGTTTCAGGCTGGCGAGGTCGCCGGCGGCCAGCGCATTCAGCGCCGCGTCGCCGTGGGCCGGGTTGTGGTGGTAGGCGGTCATCAGCCGCCGCGCCGCATTCAGCCAGTGGGCTTCGGCCGCCGCCACGGTGCGGGCCAGTTTGGCCGTATCGCGACTGTCGAGCCAGGCTTCGTAGGCCTGCGGCAGCGTCGGGAACAGCGCGCGGCGCAGGCCGGACAGATTCGCCAGATAGAAATGCAGTGAGCCGATGGCTTCGCGTTCGAGCAGCGTCGGCAGCGTCACCAGGCAGTCGGCCAGATGGTCGCGCACCGCACGCGCCAGCAGTTCGGCATGGCGCGAGGTGAGCTGGCCGAGCATGGCATTCCAGTCCTCGCCCAGCAAGGATTCGGCACGCGCCTCGCCGATCTCGTGCAGGATCATCGCCTCGCTTTCGGCTTCGGCCATGCGATCGAGCCCGCGTTCGATGTCGCGCTCGAAGTCGTAGTGGGCGAACGCGCGGCCCAGCGCAGTGTCTTTCTCCTTCCACTGCCACTCTTCGTACTTGTTCCACAGCAGGCGGCGCACCGCGTCCATGCGCAGGAAGATGGCGCCGTCGCGCATCGCCGCCGGCGGCGCGATCAGGTCGCGCGCGTATTCGCAGCCGGCAACCAGCACCTGGACGCCCTCGCGAACCTCGGCGCGCTTGAGTTCCGCCAGCACGAAATGCGGTTTGCGGAAGTGCCCCAGCCCGCTGCTGTAGACCAGGCCTTGCGGAATCAGCGCGCGGTTGATGTCGTCGGCCTCGAACGGGTCGATGCCGGTATCGGTGAGGGGCAGCGGGGCGAAGTCTTCTTCCTCCACCGTATCCCACAGGCTTTCGCGCGCGTTTTAGCAGCCGGCCACCAGCACCAGGGCGCCCGCGCGAACCTCGGCGCGGATGAGTTACGCCAGGACGGAAAGGGGGTTGGGGAAGGGCCCCAGCC
>JAIBFA010000042.1 GCA_019459325.1 Thiobacillus sp. | reverse complement strand
TTGCTCGCGGGGTACAGGCTCACCGGGTGGTTGACCGGGTCTTGGGTGGAGAACGGAATCTTGGTGTTGGCGCCGTACACGCTCGTCGAGCTGGCGTTTACGAAGTGCTTGACGCCGTGGTGACGGCAGCCTTCGAGCAGGTTGGCGAAGCCGACGATGTTGGACTGCACGTAGGCGTGCGGATTCTTCAGCGAGTAGCGCACGCCGGCCTGCGCGGCGAGGTTGATGACGGCGTCGAAGTGACCCTTCTCGAACAAATCTTCCATCACCATGCGGTCGGAGATGTCGTCCTTGAGGAAGCGGAAGTTGGGGTAGGGCTTCAGCTGTTCAAGTCGTGCGAGCTTCAATGCCGGGTCGTAGTAGTCGTTGAGGTTGTCGATGCCGACGACTTCGTCGCCGCGCTTCAACAGGATTTGTGCGACGTGCATGCCGATAAAACCGGCGGAACCTGTAACAAGAACTTTCATTAAATGTCTCCGCCGATTTCAGAGAAGGCTAACTTGCGCAACGCGCAAGTTAAGTGAGCAGTGCGAACGGCCGGAACTAAAACCGGCCGCGCCGGTGAGCAGGATTTTCATTGTTTGGCCTCCAAAGTGGCATCGATTCTAGCACCGGCCCCTTTACAATCCGGCGATGCCCGACCTGCGCCTGATTCTCGACTGGAGCCTGTACCGGCTGGCCCTGCTGCTGGCTGCGCCGCTGATCCCGCTGCGCTTGCTGTGGCGCGGACGGCGCGAGTGTGGCTATTGGCAGCACTGGGGCGAACGGCTTGGATTGGGCGCGGCACCGGTGGGCGCCCTGTGGATTCATGCGGTGTCGGTCGGCGAGATGCGCGCGGCCCAGCCCCTGATCGCCGCGCTGCGCGATGCGCATCCCGGCGTTCCGGTTCTGCTCACCTGCATGACGCCGACCGGGCGCGCAACTGCCGAGTCTTTGTACGGCAGCTTCGCCCGCATCGTCTATCTGCCGTATGACTATGCATGGCTTGCGCGGCGGTTTCTGCGCCGTGCCCGTCCGCGTGTCGGCATGCTGATGGAAACCGAGTTGTGGCCCAACCTCATCCACGCGGCTGCGCGCGAAGGCGTGCCGCTGGTGCTGGCGAATGCGCGCCTGTCGGAGCGCTCGGCGCGCGGCTATGCGCGGCTGCCGGCGCTGACGCGGGCGTCCCTGCAGCGGATCGGCAGCGTCGCCGCGCAGACCGAAGCGGACGCCGCGCGTCTGCTCAAGCTGGGCGCGGCATCGGTTCACGTCACCGGCAATCTCAAGTTCGACATCGTGCCGCCGGCCGCGCAGCTCGCGCGTGGCGCGGCCTGGAAAGCGAAATGGGGAGCACGCCCGGTGCTGCTGGCGGCGAGCACGCGCGAAGGCGAGGAGGCGCCGCTGTTGCGCGCGTTCGCCGACACCGCGCCGGCCGACGTGCTGCTGGTGCTGGTGCCGCGCCACCCGCAACGTTTCGATGCGGTGGCGGGGTTGATCGAATCGGCAGGCCTGGCATACCAGCGCCGCAGTGCGCTGGACGGAACGGAATTGAACGCGCATACGCGCGTGCTGCTGGGCGACAGCCTGGGCGAACTGTTTGCGTATTACGCCGCATGCGACGTGGCTTTCGTCGGCGGCAGCCTGATGCCGCTGGGCGGACAGAACCTGATCGAGGCGGCGAGTGTGGGCAGGCCGGTGCTGGTCGGGCCGCACACCTTCAACTTCGCCCGCGCGACGCAGGACGCAGTCGAGGCCGGGGCGGCGCTGCGGGTGGAAAATGCATCCGAACTGATGCAAAGCGCGGCACGCCTGTTGCGGGACGAGGCCGCCCGCTCGGCCATGGGCGCTACTGCGCTCGCCTTTGCCGAGGCGCATCGCGGTGCCACGCAGCGTATGCTCGCTTTTATCGAGCCGTTGCTGGCGGCCCCCTGATGGCTGATCGCACCACTGACAAGGGAGAATGACATGCAGATCCGGATCATGGCGCGTAGGGCCCTGTTCGTTTTCGGCGCGCTGTTTGCCGGCCTGGCCCAGGCGGACCGCCCGCCGTCGGTCTATCTGGAAGGAAAAACCGAAACCGGCGTCGTGCTCCTCCACGGCCACGGCGGCAAGGCGGACGGCCATGTCGTCGGACCGCTGATGCGGATGTTCAATACCGAGTTCGGTTATCACACGCTGTCGCTGGATTTGCCGCAGGTGACGGGGATGGCTGCCGGGCCGCAACTCGCGGCTGCCTATGCGCCGCGCTATCCGGAAGTGGAAAAACGGATCGAGCAGGGAATCGACTATCTCGTCGGGCAGAAAAACGTGAAAGCCGTCTATCTGGTGGGGTTCAGTGCAGGCTCGCGCATGATGACCGCCTATCTCGCGCAGCATCCCGACCAGGCTTTTGCCGGTTATGTGAGCGTCAGCACGTCGTGCGGTGGGCCGGCGCCCATGGACAGTAACGACAACCTGACCCGAGTGAGCGTGCCGGTGCTGGACATCTACGGAACCGGGTCACCGCCTGACCTCAGTTGCGCCGCAGGCCGCAAGAAACTCGCTGAAACGATGGATCGCTACCAGACCGTGCAAGTGGCCGGCGCGCCGCACAACTTCCGCGGCTACGAAGCCCAGCTCGCAGCCGCCGTGGCGGAGTGGGTGCGGGGGCTTAGCGTTGTCCCGAAGGAGTGAGTGCGAGTGAGGCCATCTTCAGTCGCACAGGCTGTCCTTCAGCCTGCACGTCCGGGGTCTCGGCAAAGGCTGGGCCGCCTGATTTTCGGGGCAGGCTGGCTACGCCGGCATCAAGCAATGACGAGGACGTGTTTATTGCGGGCGGACGCAGGTGCTGGTCGATTTCGGCCAGGTCCTCGGGGCTGAGGGTGCCGACGGCGGCCTTGAGCGCCAGGACCGCGAGCAGGTAGGCATAGCGCGCGCCGGCCAAGTCGCGGCGGGCGGACAGCACCTGCTGCTCGGCATCCAGCACGTCGAGGTTGGTGCGCACGCCGACGTCCAGGCCGAGCTTGGTGGAATCGAGCTGCGCCTGGGTGGAGATCAGCGCCTGCTCCAGCGCACGCACGCGGGCGACGCCGCTGTTGACGTTGAGCCAGGCCTGGCGGGCCTGCAGGCCGGCTTCGCGGGTGGCGACTTCGAGATCCTGGCGGGCCTTTTCCTGGTTGGCGACGGCTTCGCGCACGCGCGAGCTGGTGAGCCCGCCCTGGTAGATCGGCAGGTTGAGTTCCACGCCGATG
>JAIBFA010000009.1 GCA_019459325.1 Thiobacillus sp. | reverse complement strand
GCGAGACCTCGCCTTTTTCCTCGTGGCTCTCGTAGGCAGCGGCAATGACCTTGACGCCGTGCTTCGCGTAGAAGTCGCGCGCCTTGTGGTTGTAGACGTTGGCGAGATAGCTCAGCGTGTCTTCGGGGTACATCGCCGGCGTCGACATCGTGCAGGAGCAGATCCGTATCGCGTCCGGCCTGCCGCTGCAGTACAAACAGGACGAGATCAAGCATCGCGGCTATGCCATCGAATTCCGCATCAACGCCGAAGACCCGAAAAACGAGTTCCTGCCCAGCCTCGGCCGCATCACCCGCTACTATTCCCCGGGCGGCCCCGGCGTGCGGGTCGACGCCGCGATCTACACCGACTATGTCATTCCGCCCTACTTCGATTCGATGTGCGCCAAGCTCACGGTGTGGAATCTGAACTGGGAAGCGACCATCGCACGTGGCCGCCGCGCGCTCGACGACATGCTGGTGTATGGCGTGAAGACGACGATTCCCTACTATCAGGAAATCCTCAAGAACCCGGAGTTCCGCAGCGGGCGCTTCAACACCAGTTTCGTCGACGAGCACCCGGAACTCACCCAGTACACCGAAAAGAAACCGCCGGAAGTGATGGCCGCCGCCATCGCCGCCGCCATCGCCGCACATCAGGGTTTGTAAACCATGGCCAAAGTACACATCACCGATCTCGTCCTGCGCGACGGTCACCAGTCACTCATCGCTACCCGCATGCAGACCGCAGATATGCTGCCGATCTGCGGCAAGCTCGATTCGGTCGGGTTCTGGTCGCTGGAAGCCTGGGGCGGCGCCACCTTCGATGCCTGCGTGCGCTTTCTGCGCGAAGACCCGTGGGAACGCCTGCGGAAATTGCGCCGCGCGCTACCCAACACGCGTATCCAGATGCTGCTGCGCGGGCAGAACCTGCTCGGCTACCGCAACTATTCCGACGACGTGGTTCGCGCCTTCGTGCAGAAATCCGCCGACAACGGCGTCGACGTGTTCCGCGTGTTCGACGCCATGAACGACCTGCGCAACCTGCGCGTGTCGGTCGAAGCGGTCAAGGCTGCGGGCAAGCACGCCGAGGGCACTGTCTGCTACACCACCAGCCCGGTGCACAACATCCCGCACTTTGTCGAGCTCGCCAAAGGCCTGGCAGCGATGGGCTGCGACACCATCGCGATCAAGGACATGGCGGGCCTGCTTACGCCCTACACCGCATTTGAGCTGGTGCAGGCGATCCGCGCAGCCACTGACCTGCCGATCCACACCCACAGCCATGCCACGTCGGGCCTGGCGCATATGACGCATATGAAGGCGGTGGAAGCCGGCGCGACCATCATCGACACCTGCGTCGGCGCGTTTGCCGAAGGCGCCAGCCACCCCACCACGCAGAGCCTGGTCGCGGCGCTCGCCGGCACCGAATACGACACCGGGCTGTCGCTGCCGCTGATCGAGGAAATCTCGGCCTATTTCAAGGAAGTGCGCAAGAAATACTGGCAGTTCGAATCGGCTTTCGCCGGCACCGACACTCGCGTGCTGATCAACCAGGTGCCCGGCGGGATGATCTCCAACCTTGCCAACCAGCTGAAGGAACAAGGCGCGCTGGACAAGATGGATGCCGTGCTCGAGGAAATTCCGCGCGTGCGCGAAGACCTCGGCTTTCCGCCGCTGGTGACGCCCACCTCGCAAATCGTCGGCACCCAGGCCGCACTGAACGTGCTCACCGGCGCACGCTATAAATCGGTCACCAACGAAGTCAAGCTCTATCTGCAGGGCCGCTACGGCAAGGCGCCGGGGCACATCAACGAGGAAGTCCGCAAGATCGCCATCGGCGACCTCGACGTCACCACCTGTCGTCCGGCCGACCTGCTGGGTGACGAGCTCGACAAGCTGCGCGGCGAGATCGAGGGGCTGGCCAAGTCCGACGAAGATGTGCTGACCTATGCCATGTTCCCCGAAATCGGCAAGACCTGGCTGCAGGAGCGCGCCGCCGGCAGCCTCAAGCCGGAACAACTGTTGCCGCCGGGCGCCTCGGAGCAGGACAACGGTCCGCGCTATGCCGCCGACGAATTCAAAATCACGCTTCACGGCGAGACCTATCACATCAAGCTGTCGGGCAGCGGCCGCTCTGACGCCGCCCAGCGGCCCTATTTCGTATCGATCGATGGCGTCTCGGAAGAAGTGCTGGTCGAATCGCTGAACGAGGTCGCAGTATCCGGCAGCGGCGACAGCACACCGCGCAAGGCCGCCGCCGCTCCAGGCGCGGCTGGCCAGAAACCGCGCGCCAGCCATCCCGGCCACGTCACCGCCGCCATGCCCGGAACCGTCGTCGACGTGCTGGTGAGCATCGGCCAGACGGTCAAGGCCGGCGACGGCGTGCTGGTGATCGAGGCGATGAAGATGGAAAACGAAGTGCAGGCGCCCATCGCCGGCATCGTCATCAGCATCTTCGCCAAGAAAGGCGACGCGGTGACGCCCGACATGGCGCTGGTCGAGATCCAGCCGGAATGAAACTGGTGTTGGCTTCCACCTCGCGCTACCGGCGCGAGTTGCTGTCCCGTCTACATATTCCGTTCGAAATCCTCTCGCCCGATGTCGACGAAATGCCGCTACAGGGCGAGACGCCTTCCGCCACCGCCCTACGCCTGTCGGTGCTGAAGGCGCGGGCCGCTGCCTCGACGCATCCCGACGCGCTCATCATCGGGTCCGATCAGGTGCTGATGCTCAATAGTGAGCAGCTCGGCAAGCCCGGAAATTTCGACAACGCCTTCGCGCAGTTGAAAAAGATGCAGGGCCGCGCCATGGTGTTCCACACCGCGCTGACGCTGCTGAACAGCCGCACCGGCCACGCGCAGACGCGCGACGTGCCGACTGTGGTCCACATCCGCCCGCTCACCGACGCGCAGATCACCGCCTACCTGAAGAAGGAAACGCCCTACGACTGCGCCGGTTCGGCCAAGAGCGAGTCGCTCGGCATTGCGCTGATGGAGCGCATGGACAGCCCCGACCCCACCGCATTGATCGGATTGCCCTTGATGGCGCTGACCGAGATGCTCAACAACGAAGGCGTCGACGTGCTGACCTGGTCGGCCGCTTCCTGACATGGCCAGCGGCACCCTCTATCTGATTCCGGTTCCGCTGGGGCCGCTCAGCCCGGATGCCTGCCTGCCGCCGGACACCCTGGCGGTCGCCCGCCGGCTCGACACCTTCGTCGTCGAACGCGCCAAAACCGCGCGTGCACACCTCAAGGCGATGGGACACCCCCTGCCGATTCAGTCGCTGAACATTGAGGAACTCAACGAACACACGCCGGCCGCCGCCATCCCGCCGCTGCTGGCGCCGCTCAAGGCCGGGCATGACATCGGCCTGCTGTCCGAGGCGGGCTGCCCCGCCGTGGCCGACCCCGGCGCCGCGCTGGTCATGGCCGCGCATCGTGAAAACATTCCGGTGGTGCCGCTGATCGGGCCGTCGTCGATTCTGCTGGCGCTGATGGCCTCGGGCCTGGGCGGGCAGCGCTTCGCCTTCCACGGTTATCTCCCGGCGAAGGAACCCGAGCGCAGCCAGGCCATCCGCGACCTGGAAAAAACCGCGCGTCACAACCACGCCACCCAGCTCTTCATTGAAACACCCTATCGCAGCGCCACCCTGCTGGATGCCCTGGCCTCCGCGCTGGCACCCGACACCTTCATCAGCGTCGGTGCGGATCTCAGCCTGCCGAGTCAGCTGATCCAGACTCGCCGCGCGAAAGCCTGGCGCGGCCAGAGCGACGCGATCAAGGACCGGCTGGCGGTGTTCGGGATCGGAATTTAAACGTCCGCAAGAAGCGCCCGCCGAACCGCCATCACCGATTGCGCCGGGCCGGGGTCTCGCGGGAGGGGGAATCGGCGGAGATGTCCAGGATGCGCACCTTGACGCTTTTCCCCTTGAGCTTGCCCGCGGCCAGCCTGCGCTGCGCTTCGTGCGCAATGCCCCGCTCCACCGCGACATAGGTGGTGGACTCGGTGACGGTGATCTTGCCCACCTGGGCGCTGGTGAAACCCGCCTCGCCAGTGAGCGCACCCAGCACGTCGCCGGGACGGATCTTCTCCTTGCGGCCGCCGAGAATCTGCAAAGTCGCCATCGGCGGCAGCAGCGGCTCGTCGCTGGCGGCTTCCAGCTCGCCGAGCGAATGCCATTCAGGCTCCGTACCCAGTTCCTTGACGATATTGGCGACGCGCCGCATCTGGCTGGGGCTGGCGAGGCTCAGCGCCCAGCCGTGCTGGTCGGCGCGCCCGGTGCGTCCGATGCGGTGGATATAGACCTCAGGGTCGGGCGTGACATCGACGTTGATCACCGCTTCGAGCTGGGTGATGTCGAGGCCGCGCGCGGCCACGTCGGTCGCCACCAGCACCGAACAACTGCGGTTGGCGAACTGAATCAGCACCTGGTCGCGCTCGCGCTGCTCCAGTTCACCGTGCAAAGCCAGCGCGTAGAAGCCCTGGTCGCGCAAGACCTGCAGCAAATCGCGGCATTGCTGGCGGGTGTTGCAGAAGGCCAGCGTGCTGACCGGGCGGTAGTGCTTGAGCAGCTGCGCCACCGCCTGCAGGCGATCGTCGTGGCTCACCTCGTAGAAGCGCTGGCGAATCTTGTCGTTCTCGTGCTGCTCCAGCAGTTTTACCTCGTGCGGCTGCCGCAGGAGGCGCCGGCTCAGTTCCGCAATGCCTTCGGGATAGGTGGCGGAAAACAGCAGCGTCTGGCGCGTGCCAGGGCACTCCTTGGCGATGAAGGCAATGTCGTCGTAAAACCCCATGTCCAGCATGCGGTCGGCTTCGTCGAGCACCAGCGTATTGAGCGCATCCAGGTTGAGGCTGCCGCGCTGCAGGTGATCCATGATGCGGCCCGGCGTGCCGACGATGATGTGGGCGCCGTGCTCCAGGCTGGCCAGTTGCGGGCGTAGGGTGGAGCCGCCTACCAGTGAAAGAATCTTGATGTTGTCCTCGCTGCGCGCCAGCCGGCGGATCTCCTGCGTCACCTGGTCGGCGAGTTCGCGTGTCGGGCACAGCACCAGCGCCTGCACGGCGAAGCGGCGCGGGTTGAGCCGGGCCAGCAGGGCAAGCGCAAAGGCCGCCGTCTTGCCGCTGCCGGTCTTGGCCTGTGCAATCAAGTCGTGGCCGGCCAGCGCAATCGGCAGGCTGGCCGCCTGGATCGGCGTCATGTTCAGGTAACCAAGCTGCCGCAGATTGGCCAGCACGGCGGGGGCCAAGGGCAATTGGTCGAAGGGCGCGCCAGCCGTTGGGGTGTCGACGGCCGAGGCGTCAGGGGGGGTGTTCGGATGATCGGTCATGCCGGATTATACGGGGCACGCCTAGCCTGCTTCAGCAAGGCGTCGAATCCGGACTCGACCCTCAGAATCGCAGCGAATCGAGCCGCAGGGTCAGCTGCTCGCCGGACTCCGTCTGTGCCTCCAGCCACTCCGCGCCATCGCGCGTGTACACATCCAGTGGCAGCAGGCGCTGCGCCTCGCCGCCCACGCGCACGTCCAGCCACTGTTTCGTGAGCGCGGCGAATTCCAGGCGTTCATGATCCGTACAGGCGATCGGCCGGTAATCGCTCACCGCAGATTCACCCCGGCTTTCTCGAACGGCGACCAGGCCTTCGCCATGGTTGCGCCCAGGCGTCCGGCGAGACGCTCGGCAAAGCTTTCCTCCTGGGTGTAGTCGACGATGTCTTCCGCCTTGATGACGTCGCGCGCGACCGATTCGACGCTGCCGAGGCCGTCGGCGAGGCCGAGCTGGATGCTCTTTTCGCCGCTCCACACCAGGCCGCTGAACATCTCGGGGGTTTCCTTCAGGCGCTTGCCGCGGCCTTCGCGCACCACGCCGATGAACTGGCCGTGAATTTCCTCGAGCATCTGCTTGGCGAAGGCCTGTTGTTTGGGATCGACCGGCGAGAAAGGGTCGAGGAAGCCTTTGTTCTCGCCGGCCGTGAGCAGACGGCGCTCGACACCGAGCTTTTCCATGGTCTGGGTGAAGCCGAAACCGTCCATCAGCACGCCGATGGAGCCGACGATGCTGGCCTTGTCGACGAAGATCTTGTCGGCGCCGGCGGCGACGTAATAGCCGCCCGAGGCGCAGATGTCGTCGACCACGGCGTACAGCGGCACCTTCGGATGCAGCGCGCGCAGGCGCTTGATCTCGTCGTAGATCTGCCCCGCCTGCACCGGGCTGCCGCCGGGGCTGTTGATGCGCAGGATCACGCCCTTGGTTTTCTTGTCCTCAAACGCGCCCTGCAGGCTGCCGATGATCGAGTCGGCGCTGGCCTGGTCGGCCGCGATGACGCCCTGCAGGTCGACCAGCGCGGTGTGTTCCTTGGGAAGAGAGACGCCGTCCGAGCGGAACCAGCCGGCGGCCAGGAACAGCACGATGAACAGATACAGAAAGCCGAGCGTCTTGAATAGGATGCTCCAGTGGCGGCTGCGGCGCTGTTCCTGGACCGCAGACAAGGCCAGTTTTTCCAGGACGTCGCGCTCCCAGTTGGCCGGGGGTGTTTTTTCCGGTTCACTCATTGTTGTTCTTCCATCAGGCTGTTTCTATCAGGTACACATGGCCGTCACGCTCGACGACCGGCAAGGGAATCAGGCCGCGCCCGGCGCACCGTCCGCCGACGCACTGCCCGCTCGCGGGGTGGTAGAGCGCACCATGGGTGGAGCAGATCAAGTATAGCCGCGAGTGGTCGAAGAATTCCCCCTCCTGCCAGTCGAGTTCGACCGGCACATGGCCGCACTGGTTGAGGAAGGCGCGCGGCTGGCCGTCGAAGCGCACCACGAACGCCTGTTGCGGCTGGCCGTGGCGGTCGATCTTGAAACGCACGCCGCGGCCCAGTTCGGAGAGATCGGCCGCGGCACAGATCAGGCGTTCGCACTCAACCATGCGTAGACCTCGTCGAAACTATCCATCAGGGCGAGCGGCGCATGCGGATGCAGATCGCCAGCCTCGTGCGCGCCATAGGTCACGCCCAGGCTGGCGACGCCGGCATTCGATGCCATCAGGAGATCGTGGCTGGTGTCGCCGATCACCAGCGTGCGGGCGGGGTCGGCATCGAGCTCGGCTATCAGCTCCAGCACCATCGCCGGATGCGGTTTGGAATGCGTCTGGTCGGCGCAGCGGGTGGCGGCAAACCACGATCCAAGGCCGCTGGCTTCAAGCGCACGGGAGAGGCCCAAGTGGCTTTTCCCGGTGGCCACGGCGAGCTGAAAGCCACTGGCGTGCAGTTCGCGAATTCCGCTGTCCACCCCGGCGAACAGCGGAATCTGCGCGTCGCGGCCCAGGTAATGATGGCGGTAGCGCTCGACCAGGCGCGGATAGTCGTCGGCCGGCAGATCCGGCAACAGGGTCTGCAGCGCCTGCACCAGCCCCAGACCGATGATCTGGCGCGAGGCGCGGTCGCCCGGCGCCGGCAGACCGATGTCCTCGCAGGCGCGCTGGATCGAATCGACGATCACCCCGGCGGAATCCATCAGAGTGCCGTCCCAGTCGAAAATCAATAAATCAAACTGCCTGGGTTTAATCATCATGGCGCATTCAAGCTGTCCAGAAATTTAGCTAAATCATCGGGCAAGGGCGCTTCGATCAGCATGCGCTCGCCCGAAATGGGGTGATCGAACACCAGCTTGGCCGCATGCAGGAACATGCGCTTCAGCCCCAGCCTGGCCAGCCGCTTGTTGAGTTCGAAATCACCGTATTTGTCGTCCCCCGCAATCGGGAACCCCAGGTGCGAGGTGTGCACGCGAATCTGATGGGTGCGCCCGGTCTTCAGTTCCGCTTCCAGCAGGGTGAAATCCTGGAATACCTGCAAGCGACGGAAGATGGTGTGCGCGGTCTGCCCCTCGTCGCGCACCGTGACGCGCTTTTCGCCGTCGTCGGTGACCCGCTTGTGCAGCTGCAGTTTCACATGCTGAACCGGGTTCGGCCAGCGCCCCGCCACCAGCGTCAGGTAGCGCTTTTCGATCTTGCCGTCGCGCATCGCCGCGTGCAGGCCGACCAGCGCGTGCCGCTTCAGCGCGATCAGCAGCACCCCCGAGGTTTCGCGGTCGAGCCGGTGCACCAACTCCATATAGCGGCATTCCGGCAGTTCCAGCCGCATCTGCTCGATCACCCCGCGCGAGATGCCGCTGCCGCCGTGCACCGCCATGCCGGCGGGTTTGTTCAATGCAATCAGGGCGTCGTCGCGGTACAGGATGCGCGGCACCAGCCGGAGTCCGCCTTGCGGCAAATGGGTGGCGGGGGTGATCACGGGCGCGGCGACGCGCACCGGCGGAATCCGTACTTCATCGCCCAATTGCAGGCGATAGCTGACGTCGACCCGGCCGCCATTGATGCGCACCTCGCCGCCGCGAACCATTTTGTAGATGCGGCTCTTCGGCACGCCCTTCAGCCGCGCCATCAAATAATTGTCCAGGCGCTGGCTGTCCGAGCTGTCGTCGATCTTCAGCCGCCGGACCGAATCTTTCTCTAAGTCATTCTTTTTCATATACACTACCGCCGGTTCAGGCCCAGTTTTGCCTGTCCAATTGCCCGGCATTCATGCCGGTGAATTTAGCGAACACGCCGGTTACCACGCTCACCGGCCGCCGCCTGCCCGGCCCGTCTGGATTCCTGCCGCCCAGCTCACATTTAAGTTGGCGCGAACAGTCGAAACCACCCCGCCCCGCCAGTCGGCAAAGCAGCGATGTTATCAATGACGCGACAACAAGCATACGAAATAGTTGTTCACGCCGAGGCGCAGCCTCCGGCGGGAACCGGCAAGACCAGCCCGTCTGGCATTCTCGATGGTGGAGCGGCCGATCGACGGGGCA
>JAIBFA010000003.1 GCA_019459325.1 Thiobacillus sp. | reverse complement strand
AGAGGCAGAGGTAGCCGACCCAGAACACGGAATTGCCGAACACGCCGTCGGCGGGGGCGGCCGCCAGGGCACCCGCGGTGTAGGCCAGCCAGGTCATGGGATAGAACTGCAGCCGCATGGCTTTTAGCCAGGCGCCGGCCTTGTGACGAAGTTGTTCTGCCGGGGTGATGCGGCCCCGCTCCAGGGCGCGTCCCTGACGGCGGGCTTGTTCCAACCATTGTTGCCGCTGTTGCAGGCTGGAGTCCTTGACCGAGCCGCAGACCAGGGAGCGCACGGGGCGGATGTCGCAGAAACCCAGGGTCGCCCGCGCCATGGCATTCCTGCCGGGTTGCCGGTAGACCAGACGGTGGATCAGAGGCGGCGTATCCATGGTGGTGATCAGTTGCGCGGAGCGCCCGCCGAGCAAGCCCTGATATCCGGTGCCCCCCTCGCAGGTGATGAACGCGAAATCAGGCGTCAGGACACGGTCGAGAAATCCCTTGAGCAGCGCGGGCAGGGTTCCCCACCAGGTGGGATAGACGAACACCAGATGTTCGGCCCACAGGATCAGCGCCCGGGCTTTGCGGATATCGTCTTCAAAAGCCTGTTGATTGGGGGAGGGGGTGTGAACGTCGGGGTCGAAATCCAGCGTCGCCAGATCCAATCGTCGTACCTCGGTGCCAGCTTCACTGGCGCCCTTGCCGTATGCATCCGCCAGTGCCCCGCAAAGGCTGTCGGTGCGCGGATGTCCCAGAATGATGAGCACGTTCATGAACTGCGCTCTCGGGGTGCCCGGGGTTCCGGATCGATCCCACCGAGCGTTGCCGCGGGCGGGGCGGTTTCCGCCATCAAATCGATGTTTTCCTCGCTCACCCGGCGCGCACCCAGCCAGCCCGCGAGGCCTTCCGCACCCTGCCGCATGAGGTCCCCGTGGTTACGAATAAATATCGAGCGGGCAAACGGAGCGATCAGGTTCATCCACCACCGGGTGCTGTGGACATGCCACTCGTAACGGACGACGCTGACCTCGCCCTCGTTGCTGAAATGCCAGCGGCCGACCCCTTCGAGGTCACCCTGGACGGCCCCCTCGATGGCCACGCACTTTTCGATGCGGGTGGCGCGCACCTCGAACACCATTCGGTAAGGCAATCGACCCTGCCAGGCATACCGCAGGACGCTGTTGATCCCATAGGTATCACCGGCCGCAACCTCCTCCACTTTCAGCACGCCCGGCCACCAGTCCGGCCAGCGCGGTGAATTGTGGATGGCTGTGTACACCTCCTCCAGCGGCGCTTTGATGCGCCAGATTGTCAGCAAGTGATATTCCGCCACGGGGGTCCCCAGACAATGACTAAAGTCGTTCAGCGGCGCTCAAGCCCGGCCCAGCGGATGAGAGTGTGCACCGCATTTCGAAGGTCTCGCGGTGGATCAATGGTTTTGACTGAATCGTTACCGCACCATTCGGGGTGAAAAGCATGCTATTGGCACCCCTTGCATCGGGCATGCATTACGTTGGCAGATGCTTGCGGTAACGCCAGAAATGGCTCATCAGCGGCTTGATGCTGGTTCGATGAACCCAGGATGCACAGGGTTACTGCAATGAGCGTCACTGGCTCAGCGCTCCTAGGGCCTGCCGCGCCGTTTGGAAGACCGTGCTGGATGGCAGTACGGTGAGCCGATGCCGCGCACTACAACCCGGCGACCTGACGCGGTGCATAGCGCAGCGTCAGGCTGAACACTAGGGGCGTTCGTCCTTGTTGCGCTCTTCAAAGTCCTTGATCTGCTTCTCGGCTTCGTCCTTCGTGACGCCGTAGCTCTCCTGGATCTTGCCCGCGAGCTGATCGCGCTTGCCGGCAATCACGTCGAGGTGATCGTCGGTAAGCTTGCCCCACTGTGTTTTTACCTTGCCCTTGAACTGCTTCCAGTTGCCTTCCACGATATTCCAGTCCATTTCAATCTCCTTGAGTTTGGGTTCCGACTGGCGGAATTGCCAGTTGGGCATCCACTGTTCCAGCCCACCGTCCGCTGCATGCGCACCTGCGAGCGCAGCAGAAGGGAAGGACCGGCGACCGACTGGACGCTTTTATAGAAGCGTCCGATTAAAGTTCAAGGCTAGTCGCCTACTCAGGCGCCGTCTGTACGGTGGCGTACGACTCGGCGATGAAGTGCAGACATACGTCGCACTTCTGTTCCCCCTTTGTCGCCGACTTTGCACCGCTTGTTCACCTCGCGTAACAGGGGGGAGTGATGATCACCCGGATAGTTTTTATAGAACTTGCCGATGAAAGTGCAAGGCGAGTCGTCTACTCAGGTGGGTATTTGTACGGCATGGCAACGGTGAGAACACTCATGGCGTTGACAGACCCCTGCGGTACCGCTTGAAGCGGCTCATCAGCGGCTCGCCAGCTCCAGGAGTCGAGAAACAGCGTGCCGCCAATCAACAGGATGAGCACCAGTTCCGAGAGCCGTTCCAGATGTTCCTTGAACACCAGTGATCCCTCGCTGACGGTCGGCGCCGGCGCGTCATCCGGGCATGCGTTTTTCGCTTCCGGTTCGATGCGGTCGGTTGTGGCGGATTCAGGTTTTCCTTGAACAGCGTCTGACACCTTCAGCGTACTCAAGATTCAATATTTTCGGGTGTACGCCAGCGTACAGACGCATGTGCTATGCCTGCCTAAGGTGAAGCGGTGACAAGCACATTCATTTGTGACCACCAAACAGCGGGAAAAAAACACGCTGTTTGATCCGGTGCGGCTTGTCAAAAATCGTCCTATAACTAACTCCGACTCGGACACATCTTTACACGTCACCCGCCGACAGCGGGTAGGCCGACGTGACTCACCCAGGAGATCGATCATGAGCAAAGCAAAGACAACGGGTAATTCTGGAAAACGCAAACCGGAAAAAGGCTCCACTCCGGCCAAAGGCACACACCAGGCAGCCGGTGGTGAGCTGCATCAGGTCGCGGGGGGCGGGCATCCGGCGCTCACCACCAACCAGGGCGTCGCACTTTCCGATAATCAGAACTCGCTCCGGGCCAGCCCGCGGGGCCCCACGCTGCTGGAGGATTTCATCCTGCGTGAGAAGATCACCCATTTCGATCACGAACGAATTCCCGAGCGTATCGTTCACGCGCGAGCAACGGGCGTGCATGGATACTTCGAGCTGACCGCCTCGTTGAAGCAATACACCAGCGCCAGAATCCTCACCGAGGTCGGCGAGAAAACGCCCGTGTTTACGCGCATATCGACCGTCGCAGGGGGCGCGGGCTCGGTTGATACCCCGCGCGATGTGCGCGGGTTTGCCGTCAAGTTCTACACCAAGGAAGGCAACTGGGATCTGGTCGGCAACAACATCCCGGTTTTTTTCATTCAGGACGCCATCAAATTCCCCGACATCATCCATGCCGTCAAGATGGAGCCCGACCGCGGCTTTCCGCAGTCGGCGACCGCGCACGACACCTTCTGGGATTTCATCTCGCTCACGCCGGAATCCATGCATATGGTGATGTGGATTATGTCGGACCGCACGATTCCGCGTTCGCTGCGGATGATCGAAGCCTTCGGCGTGCACAGTTTCCGTTTGATCAACGCCGCCGGCGAATCGACGTTCGTCAAATTCCACTGGCGTCCCAAGCTCGGCCTGCAGTCCACCATCTGGGATGAGACCGTCAAGATTACCGGCGCCGATCCGGATTTCCACCGCCGCGATATGTTCGACGCCATCGCGGCGGGTAATTTCCCCGAGTGGGAATTCGCGGTGCAGCTTTTCACGCAGGAGCAGGCGGATAGCTTTCCGTTCGATCATCTGGACGCCACCAAGCTGATTCCCGAAGAACTGGTTCCGCTGAAAGTGATCGGCCGCATGGTGCTGGATCGCTGGCCGAACAATTTCTTCGCCGAAACCGAACAGGTGGCGTACTGCCCGTCTCATGTGGTGCCGGGCATCGATTTCTCGAACGATCCGCTGCTGCAGGGCCGCCTGTTCTCCTATCTCGACACCCAGCTTTCGCGCCTGGGTTCGCCCAACTTCCATCAGATCCCGGTCAACGCACCCAAGTGCCCGTTCGCCAACCTCCAGCGCGACGGCCACATGCAGATGGCGCAGCCGGTAGGCCGGGTTGCCTATGAGCCCAACTCCCTGTCCGACACCTCGCCGCGCGAAACGCCCAAGGGCTTTCATAGCGCCGCAATCACGGAAACCGGCGAGAAAGGCCGCATCCGCGCCGAGAGCTTCGCCGACCACTACAGCCAGGCGCGGCAGTTCTATCTCAGCCAGACCGCGTACGAGCAGGCTCACCTCGCCTCGGCCCTGGTGTTCGAGCTGTCCAAGGTCGAGCATCTGCACATCCGCGAAACCATGGTCGGCCACCTGATCCATATTGAAAAAGACCTCGCCAAGCGTGTCGCCGCAGGGCTTGGGTTCGACAGCATGCCCGCGCCGCCGGTGGCCGCAGCGCCGGTGAAGAAGCAGCCGCCATCGCCCGCCCTGCAGATCATCGGCAAGATGAAGGACACGCTGATGGGGCGCGCGGTCGGCATCCTCATTGCGGACGGCTCGGACGGCGAGGCCATCAGAAAGATCAAAAAGGCTGCGACCGATGCAGGCGCCAGCGTGAAGATCATCGCGCCCAAAGTGGGCGGCGCGAAGCTGGCCGATGGCTCGATGCTGGCGGCGGACGGACAGCTGGCGGGTACGCCTTCCGTACTGTTCGACGCCGTCGCTGTCATCCTCTCCGACAAGGGCGCAAAAGCCCTGTCGATGGAAGGCGCCGCGATCGACTTCGTGCGCGATGCGTTCGGCCACCTCAAGGCCATCGCCGTCGACCAGGGCGGCCAGGCGCTGCTGCAAAAAGCGAATGTCGGACAGGACGCGGGCGTCGTGGATGCCAACGACAGGAAAGCATTTATTGCTGCGGCAAAAACGCGCCAATGGGACCGGGAAAAGTCGGTTCGAACTTTGGCATAAAAGAAATGTAAGAAATCAGGAAAAAACGCCAACTCTGAAAGAAAGGAAGCGCTATGCGTAACAAAGAAGAAGGAAAGATAGGGTGGATTCTGCTTTGGCTTGTGGGAATTCCGATCCCGATCTTGCTGGTGTTGTATCTCCTGCGTGGGTGCACCTGAGACAGCGCTGCTGGAAAAGGAGGGATAGCTGAGCGGTGACGTTGGATGATGATGCGAGGGCAGCGCTCCGCTGATCAAATTAAAGGCAAAGCCATGAGCATGATCACTACGCAAGACGGCACGCAAATCTATTACAAGGACTGGGGCGCAGGACAGCCTGTCGTGTTCAGCCACGGCTGGCCCCTCAGTTCAGATAGCTGGGAGGCCCAGATGCTGTTTCTGGCCGACAACGGCTATCGCTGTATTGCCCATGACCGGCGCGGCCATGGCCGTTCGAGCCAGCCCTGGATTGGCAACGACATGGACACCTTTGCCGACGACCTCGCGGCGCTCATCGAAATGCTCGACCTGAAAGATGTCGTGCTGATCGGCTTCTCAATGGGCGGCGGCGAAGTGGCCCGCTATATCGGCCGCCACGGCACCAAGCGATTGGCCAAGGCCGCGCTGATTTCTGCCGTCCCGCCGCTGATGCTGAAAACGGCGGCCAACCCCGATGGCCTGCCGATGGAAAAGTTCGATGAGATTCGCCAGGGTGCGCTGACCGACCGCTCGCAGCTCTACCAGGATATCGCCAGCGGCCCGTTCTTCGGCGCCAACCGGCCGGGTGCCAAGGTCTCGCAGGGCATGATCGACTCGTTCTGGCTGCAGGGGATGCAGGCCGGTCACAAGAACACCTTCGACAGCATCAAGGCGTTTTCCGAAACGGATTTCACCGAAGACCTCAAGCGGTTCGACGTGCCCACGCTGATCATCCACGGCGACGACGACCAGATCGTGCCGATCGGCGCCGCGGCGCTCAACTCGGCAAAGCTGGTCAAAAACGCGATTCTGAAAATCTACCCGGGCGCCCCTCACGGTCTCGCGGACACGCACAAAGACCAGCTCAATGCCGACCTGCTGGAATTCCTGAATACCTGAAGCTACTAACTGGAGACGCCACCATGAAAGGTTTTGTACAGAACATCGAGGACATTGCTGTCGAGAATGACGCATTTCGCCGTGTACTTTACACGGCCAAGAACTGCCAACTGGTTGTCATGGCGCTGAAGCCGAAGGAAGAGATCGGGATGGAAATCCACTCGCTCGATCAGTTCTTTCGCGTGGAAGAGGGGACGGGCGAGGCCATTCTCGATGGTGTTCGCACGGCGATCAGCGCGGGCTTTGCCGTGCTCGTTCCTGCGGGAGCGAATCACAACATCATCAACACCGGCAGCGTTCCACTGAAGCTCTATACGCTTTATGCACCGCCGAATCATCGCGACGGCGTGGTCCACCGCACCCGCGACGAGGCTGAGGCCGACAACGAACACTTCGACGGCAAAACGACGGAATAGAGCCCCGATTGTGCGCCGCCGTCTCGAAGCAGGGACTTGGCCCGGTGGCGCACTTCAGGATCTAAAAAATGGCCGCACCCGGTTACGCGACATCAACCATCAAGGAAATCAATCATGAATAATGCAGAAGACACGGCACCCGAAAATGAAGATCTGATTTACGACGCGGTCAAAGACTTGACCCAAGACGAGCTTGATCAAACAGTCAGGAAAAATGCTGCAGCCAGAAACTTTGATCTGACCGACGAACACCTGGGCGTGATCCATTCATTGATCGAACACTATCAGCAGGACTGCAAGACGCACGACTGTCTTGCCGCGCATGAGCATATGCGTTTCCTCGAAGACGCATACGAATCCAAAGGCGGCAGCAAATATCTTTACAGGTTGTTTGACGCCATGCCTGGTACGCGCGGGGTGCTCATGCCTATTCATGAACTCGCCGGCTTGCCTCCGCTTAGACTGGAAACGGATGAGGGTTTCGGAACGGCATTTTGAACGAGAGTCGCGGACAATCCGCTGTTGTGACGTTGTTGGCCGGACAGCCAACCTACCGCGATTGATGGGTTCAGGTTGAAATCCGGAGTTCGCCAATTATTTAGCCAGCGCCTGATCTCACAGCATTATCTGGATACCGGCCAAAACCGGCAACTGCGGCTGAGGGGCAAAGGCATTCCGGGCACAGTGCCCGGCGATCTATGCGTTGTGCTGACAATCGTCTTGCCACCGGCCGTCAGCGAAAACGAGCAGGAGGCCTACGCGCAATGGCCGAAGCCTTTGATTTCAACGCGCGCGCGCCAATGAAAGGCTGATCCGTCATGAGCACAACAGAAATTCAATCCCTCCATGGCCTGATCGTCGAAGAAGATATGCCGCTGACACTGGAAGACTTGTGTCAGGCGTGTTGCGCCTCCCGGGAGCACGTGGTCGCCTGGGTCGTGGAGGGAGTGCTCGAGCCGATCGGTGACACAGCAGACTGGCGTTTCACCGGTGCGTCCCTGCATCGCGCACGGCTGGCCTTGTCGCTCACCCTCGATCTGGAAATCAATCTGCCCGGCGTGGCGCTGGCGCTGGATTTGTTTGATGAAATCGCAGCGCTGCAAGCGCATCAGCAACGCGTTGGACCGCGCTGAGCGACAATCCGCTCAGGTATTGCTCAACGGCCCCGCGCCCGTTCGGCCGAGCATCGCCAGAAACTCGCGCCGGGTTGAACTATCCGAGCGGAAGGCACCCAGCATGCGGCTGGTCACCATGGCCGCACCCACTTTGTGTACCCCGCGCGTGCTCATGCATTGATGGGATGCCTCGATCACAACCGCAACGCCTTTCGGTTGCAACACGTCGTTCAGCGTATCGGCGATCTGCACCGTCATCCTTTCCTGAATCTGCAGGCGCTTGGCATAGATGTCGACCAGGCGGGCCAGCTTGGAGATGCCCACCACCCGGCGATCGGGGAGGTAGGCAACGTGCGCCTTGCCGATGATGGGCACCATGTGGTGCTCGCAATGGCTTTCGAAGCGGATGTCGGTCATGACGATCATTTCGTCGTAACCATCCACTTCGGAGAAAGTGCGCGACAAAATCTGCACCGGATCGTCGAGATACCCCGCGAAGAATTCCTCGTAGGACCGCACGACGCGCGCCGGGGTGTCGAGCAGGCCTTCGCGATCCGGGTCGTCGCCCGCCCATCGGATCAGGGTGCGCACCGCATTTTCGGCGTCACTGCGGGAGGGTTTGTCAGGTGGGGTGGAAGCCATGCGGACGATCCTTTCTTATTCAAGCAAGCGGGCGTGGCGTTCAGCCGCGCCCGCTTGACGCGGTTGACGGAAACCAACCATCCCAGCATAGACATTCCTTCAATTTGTGGACTGTTCCTCGCCAAACAGGCAGTCTGCACGACACCGTGCACATAGCACTCCCCTTGCTCAGGCGTTGTCAGGTAAGCCGGCGACTCCTTGTGCGGTGGCGCACGCTCGATTGTCGTCCTATGCTTAGTTCAGGGCTCGCGGTCTCTACGCTGCCCAAAGGAACAGTTGGTGTAGGAGAGAGGGTGCGGGCACGCCGAGATACGCGGCATTGACGCGCTGCGAGAGTTCTCTCAAACGCCACGTAGCTACGACTTCCCTTTAGGAGACACGCCATGTCGATAGGAATAATTCTGCTCATTATTGTGATCCTGCTGCTGATCGGTGCGATTCCTGCCTGGCCCCACAGCCGGGGATGGGGTTACGGCCCCAGCGGGGGTCTTGGGCTGGTGTTGATAATCCTGCTCATTCTGTTTCTATTGGGCAAGATATAGCGCCCTCGTGCTGAATCCCGTCGCCTGCGTTTCCTCAGGCCATCAATGGGGAAGAGCAGGCGACACGCCTGTCTGCAGCAAGACAGCGAGCGCCCCTGCCCCCACCGGTCGGCCGAAAAAGTAGCCTTGGCCCTCGTCGCAGTGCTGGGCCAGAAGAAAAGCAGCCTGCTCTGCTGTTTCGACGCCCTCCGCAATAACGCGTTGCTTGAGGCTTCTACCCATGCTGATCACGGCACTGACGAGGGTGGCATCGTCCGGGTTGCTCGTTATCTGGTTCACGAACGACTGGTCGATCTTCAGGGTATTGATCGGAAACTGCCGCAGATAACTCAGACTGGAATAGCCGGTGCCGAAGTCATCGATTGCAAGCTTGACGCCCAGGTCTGCGAGCGCGTGCAGAACGGAATCGGCAGACGCGGCATCCCGCATGAGGACGCTTTCGGTTAGTTCAAGTTCCAGATAGCGCGGTTCCAGACGCGACTCCTCGAGGACCGCGCGCAAATATTCGAGAAAGTCCCCGGCGCGGAACTCGAGCGCAGAGGTGTTGACGGCAACGGTGATCAGCGGAAAACCCGCATCCTGCCAGGCGCGGGCCTGGCGACAGGCTTCGCGCAGCACCCAGCGGCCTATCGGCAGGATCAATCCGCTGTCCTCGGCGATGGGCACGAAATCGGCAGGGACCAGTAGCCCGCGTTGCGGATGTTGCCAGCGGACGAGCGCCTCGACGCCGACGATCGCGCCGCTGAGAAGATTTATTTTCGGCTGATAGTGCAACACGAATTCCTGCCGTTCCAGTGCGAGGCGCAGGCTGGCCTCGATGGATTGTCGCGCAATGGCGCGGGCAGTCATTTCCTGCTCGAAGAATGCGTAGGTATTGCGGCCGTTATCCTTGGCGTGAAACATCGCGGTGTCCGCATGCTTGATCAGGGTTTCCGCATCCAGGCCGTCTTCAGGGTAGATGCTGATGCCGATGCTCGCGCCGATATGCAGATCGTGCTGGTCGATGCGGTGCGGCAGTGCGATTGCCGCAATCATTTTTTGCGCAGACAACGCTGCGTCCTCCGGATGATCAATATCGGGAAGCAGCGCCACGAACTCATCCCCGCCCAGGCGGCTGATTGTGTCAGACTGGCGCACGCAGCCCAGCAGGCGCTGGCCCACCGACTGCAGTAATTGGTCACCCACGGCATGCCCCAGCGAGTCGTTGATGTGCTTGAAGCGATCCAGATCCATGAACACCACTACGAGCTGCTTGCCGGAGCGCCGCGCCAGTGCAATCGCCTGGGCCAGCCTGTCGGACAGCAGGATTCGGTTGGGCAAGCCGGTGAGTACATCGTGATGCGCCAGGTGGTCCAGTTCGATCTTCGCCGTTTGCACCTGTTCGGCCAGCTTGCGCGCTTCGATGGTCGCGACGACCAGGTTCGCGTTGGCTTGCTGCAGGCGGATCATCTGGTCGGCCGTTGCCGACAGCAGGGTCTCTGCGGTGCGAATTTCGTTTTCCCGTGTGGCGGCGCGCCCTTCGCGTACACGGGCTTCGCCTTCGCGTGCCTGCACCACGTCCTCACGCTGACCGGCCGCGCTTTCGCGCTGATGCGCGGCATCTTCGCGTGCTGCGGCCATCTGTCTGCGGCCCAGGAGGATCCCCGCGTCGGCACACGCTGCGCGATCCAGACGCCGCCTGTCGCTGCCACGGACGACCCGTACCCGCTCAGTGTGATCGCTGAAGTCGTCCGCTTGATCTCCCGCACCGGAGCCGGAAACATCGCCCATTTCATTGCTGCTCATGCACACCTCCATTGGGGGTTGTTCCAGCTAGGGATTGACCCTGGGATGACCGGTCATGATGCCGTCGTATTCGGACAAGGACTCGCCAATCACGATGCCCTCGTCGCTGATGTCGAACAGCCGAATGTCCTTGCTGTGGTCGCTACCGCGCACCTTGACGATCGAGAAGACGCGCTTGAACTGCCCTGCGATTTCGACATAGCGCTGCACCAGGATGGCGTCGGCGAGAAACGCGCTGCCAAACGGACTGAAACGCAAATCGGTGTAGCGGTCTTCCAGTTCCGAGGTCATCAGGATGGTCACGCCCTTGCTGGTCAGTTCGGCCACCATCCGGTACAGCGAACCGCGAAAATCCTCGCTGAACTCGGGTGCCAGGGCCAGTTCGAAACCCGACAGCGAATCGATGACGACGCGCTTGGCCTGCATGCGATCAATCATCCGGATCATGTCGTGCAGGGTTTCATCGATCGATAAATCCAGCGAGCGCGTGTCGATCACACCCACCTGCCCGGCACTCACCAGCGCATGTAACTTGTTGTTCAGCAGCTGGCTCGGACTTTTTTCGAACGCCGCGATCACGCCAGGCTCACCGCAGCGCGCCCCTTCGGCGAGAAATGCCGTCGCCAGGATGGTTTTCCCGGAACCCGAGGGGCCGACTGTGAGCAGCGAATAACCGGCCGGTAAACCGCCCCCCAGCATCTCATCGAGGCCCGCGACCCCCATGGAAATCCGTTCCGTGCCGCCAGCAGGGGCCGGTCCGACTGCCTCGTGCGGCTGGACGATCGCCCGCGGGAAAACCTGGATGCCTGCATCACCAATGCGGAAGGTATGCAAACCGGGCGCCTGGGCCTGGCCACGCATCTTGACCACCTGCATCTTGCGCACCATGGAATTGCGATGCAGGTTCTGCGACAGCCACAGGATGCCGTCCGCCACGGTAAAGACTGGACTCGATTCGGATTCGGGCGCCAGGTATTCACCGATCAGGAAGGTGGTGGCCTGCCAGCTGGTCATCTGCATGCCGAGCTGCTGCACAAAGCGCTGCAGATCCGACACATTCCGCTCTTCGGGCCGGACCGACTGCACGACGGATCGAAACGAGTCGACGAACACCAGGCTGGGTTCATAGTCTTTCACCTCGGCGGCGATGCGCGCCAGGACGCGGTCGAAATCGCCCTCCAGGAGTTCGGTCGCCAGGTTGACGAAGCGAATCGATTCATTGATCTTGCCGTGGTCGAAAAACGCAAATTGCTGCTGGTACCGGAGCATTTTCAGGGTGGGCTCGCCGAGCACGGTGAAGAACAGCGCCCGGTAATCCGGCGCGGCCAGCGAGAACATGATCTGGTGGGCGAGCGTGGTTTTTCCGCTTCCCGGCGTGCCCGCAATCAGATTGAACGAGAACTCGGGCAGGCCGCCACCCAGCAAACTGTCGAGACCTGGAACACCGGTTGGCAGGCGGCGTATCGTGACCTTGTTACTCATTGTCGAGCTCCTTGCCGGACGTGACTGAAGCAAGATTGCCCCAGGCCGAACGTAAAATGCTGGCCGTCAATTGTTCGCCAATCAACGAAGCCAGGATGTCGGTAAACGAGGTGAGCAGCAGGCTGTTGGCTGCGCGGGCATGGACCGGCGTTTGATCTGCCAGGCGCGTTCTCAATTCCGCGAAGCGGTGATGGGTCTGCGGCGGCGAAGGCCACAGCGGAAGCCAGGGAAAAGTGGGGTGTGCCAGGTGCACGCTTCGCTCGTACAGCGAAGCGAAACCGGCCTCGCCGACGATCGAAATGATCTCGTCAGCCAGCTTTTCCCAATGGTCCATTGCGGCATCCGCGATGTTTTCAGGCTGCTGTGCCATGAGGCTGGCGATGATTTGCTGACGTAGCAGGGGGGGGCTTTCCATGGGAATGTGCTCAGCAAGCGGCCTGCAAGCCCCGGGAAAGCGGAATGCAGCCGCGCACGGGGTTAAATTCGGGGGCTGAAAGCGGTTCCATCTTCATCAACTTTACTTATAGCATGCGACGCGTCGGGTGATCGGATGCGTCGTCCGACGCCCGACCGCGCTGCCTACCAGATCATCCTAGCGCAGCCGCGCCAGTCGATCTGTGCGCTGCAACACACAGACCAGCCTCAGCCCAGTGTCACCTCGACGTGGTGTTCCCGGCGGTCGTCGATCAGCGGAATGCGCGCGTCGTGCTGTTCGACGCCATCCACTGTCACGCGGGTCACGTGTCCCCATTGTTCGCCGATGCGCCTGACGGTGATGTGGTAGACGGTATCGCGATAGCGGTAGTGGATTTTGTAGGACGCCCACTCGGCCGGAACGCACGGCGCAATGCGCAGATGGTCGACTTCCAGCTGCAGGCCGAGCAGGGTTTCGACGGTCAGCCGGTACATCCAGCCGGCCGCCCCGGTGTACCAGGTCCAGCCGCCGCGGCCGGTGTGCGGCGGCACGCCATAGATGTCCGCGCACATGACGTAGGGCTCGACCTTGTAGCGTTCGATCGCGTCCGCAGTGCTGCCGTGATGGACGGGATTGAGCATGGCGAAGAATTCCCACGCGCGTTGCGTGTCGCCCATCATGGCAAACGCCATCGTGGTCCAGATCGCGGCATGGGTGTACTGGCCGCCGTTCTCGCGCACGCCGGGGATGTAGCCCTTGATGTAACCGGGCTCCAGATCCGATTTGTCGAACGGCGGGTCGAGCAGCTGGATGATCTGCTTGTCGCGCCGCACCAGGCGCTGGTCCACTGCCGCCATCGCCTGGCGGGCGCGCAGCGGATCGCCGCCTTTCGAGATGACCGCCCAGCTCTGGCTGATCGAGTCGATCTGGCATTCGTCGTTGCTGGACGAGCCCAGCGGGGTGCCATCGTCGAAATAGGCGCGCCGATACCAGGCGCCGTCCCAGGCCTGGGCCTCGATGTTGCTGCGCAGCAGCGTCGCCTGGCTGCTGCACAGCTCGGCAAAGTCCGTGTCGCCTCGGCCGCGCGCCAGACCCGCAAACAGCTCAAGGTTCTCGACCAGGAACCAGGCCAGCCACACGCTCTCGCCACGGCCCTCCTTGCCGACGAGATTCATGCCGTCGTTCCAGTCTCCGCAGCCCATCAGCGGCAATTGATGGGCGCCGAAGCGCAGCCCGTGCTTGAGGGCGCGCACGCAGTGCTCATACAGGCTCGCCGCTTCGGTCGAGCGTTGCGGCTGGTCGTAATAGGCCTCTTCTTCCGCATACAGCTCGCGGCCTTCGAGGAAATGGATGGACTCGTCGAGCACGCCGGTATCGCCGGTCGCCATCACATAGCGGCAGGCGGCATACGGCAGCCACAGATAGTCGTCGGAGAAATGGGTGCGCACGCCCTGCCCGTTGGGCGGGTGCCACCAGTGCTGCACGTCGCCCTTGAGGAACTGGCGCCCGGCGTGCCGGATCAGCTGCTCGCGGGCGAGCCACGGGGTGGCGTGGACAAGCGCCATGGTGTCCTGCAATTGATCGCGGAAGCCGTAGGCGCCGCCGGACTGGTAATAGCCACTGCGCCCCCACAGCCTGCAGGACAGGGTCTGATAGATCAGCCAGCCGTTGGCCAGCACGTTGAGCGCAGGGTCCGGCGTGTCCACGTTCACCGCGCCCAGGGTGCGGTTCCAGTGTTCCCACACCGCTTCCAGTGCCTGCCGCGCGCTCGCCCGCCCGCCGAATCGCTGGATGAAATGCCGCGCTTCGTCGGCGTTGCCGGCGGCGCCGAAGACGAACACGATTTCGCGCGTCTGTCCGGCGGCCAGTTCGATCCGGCTCTGAATCGCGGCGCACGGATCCAGGCCGGCACCGGTCCTGCCTGACAGGCGCTTGCGACGCATCGCCGCCGGGCTGGCCAGCGAGCCGTTGCGGCCGATGAACTCGGTGCGGTTTCCGCTCACCGACCGCTCGCGCTCGCTGACATGGGCGAACACCACCCGGCCGGCGCATTCGCGGCCGTAGGCATTGCGGGCAAACAGCGCCCCCGTCTGTGAATCCGATTCGGTGACGATGTGCATCAGGTTGGCATGCCGCCACTCGCCGAGCACCAGTTCCCAATAGCCGGTCAAGGACAGGCTGCGCGCGCGCTTCGACTGATTGTGCAGCTTGACCACGACGAACTTCACCGGTGCGTCCATGGCGACGTAGGTATAGAGTTCCGAGGCGATGCCGGCCTCGTAGTGCTCGAACACGCTGTAGCCGAAGCCGTGGCGGCACACGTATCCCGACTTGCCCCGAGCAGGCAAGGGCGTCGGCGACCAGAACGCCCCCGTTTCCTCGTCGCGGATGTAGAGCGCTTCGCCGCTGGCATCGGAGAGCGGGTCGTTGTGCCAGGTGGTCAGCCGGAACTCGTGCGCGTTTTCCGCCCAGGTATACGCGCTGCCGCTCTCGCTGACGACCGTGCCGATGTGCGGGCTGGCGATCACGTTGACCCACGGCGCCGGCGTGGTCTGGCCGGGTTCGAGGGTGACGACGTATTCGTGCCCGTCGGGCGTGAAGCCGCCGAGCCCATTGCTGAAAATGCGTTCGCGTGCCGCCAGCGGATAAACCGGCTCGACGAGCGCCTGCAGCGCGGGTTCCAGGCGGTCCGATGCCCGCTCCGCCGACACGCGCCGATCGACCTGCTCGATCAGGGTCTCCGCGGTGTCGCTGAAGACGATGCGGGCGACCGTCTGCAGCAACACTCGCTCGTCCTCGGAAAGCTCTTCGGCACGGCGCACGAAGACCCCGCCCGGTTTGTCGATCACCTGCGCTTCGGGTCCCGCATGGATCAGCCCCATGATCAGGTCCTGCAGCACCGCGCGGTAGCCCGAGAAATCCTCGTTCACGATCACCAGGTCGGCGGCCAGGCCCTTCATGCGCCAATAGGCGTGCGCCTGCAGTACCTGCTTGACCAGGTCGATGCGGTTGAGGTCGCCGATGTGGAGCAGAACGATGGGCAGATCGCCCGAGATGGCAAAGCGCCACAGCCCGGACTGCCCCAGCTGGTTGCGGGCGATGATGCCGGGCGCCGCACGGCGCAGGGCATTGCCGTAAATGACGGAGTTGGCCAAGCGGCCAAAGATCTGGGCATCGGCTTCGGTCGCGTTGAGGTGGCGCAGCACCTCCTGGCTCTGGAACCAGGCCATTTCGAACGCGCGCTCGACGAAGTGGCGGTCGCAGTATTTCTCGAGCAGGGCCAGTGCGGCCTCGCGCGTGTCCGCGACCCCGGAAATGATCTGCACGCTCGCCGATTCATCGGGCGACAAGGTCAGGGTGCGGCGGATCGCCACGCAGGGATCGAGCACCGACCCCTGCGTGTTCGACAAGGTCGACGGGCGGTCTCCGCTGTCCAGCACCACCGGATTGGCCGCCGTGCGGCCGCGCCCGATGAAGCGGGCGCGGTCGGTCTCGAAGGACGGCTCGTCGGCCACCGCGCCCGGTGCGGCCAGCAGGTGGAACATCCACGGCACCTGCTCGCCCGGTGTGCGGGGGCGTCGGGTGCAGAGGATCGCCTGCTGCCCGGGCAGGATTTCGGTCTGTACGAACAGATTGCTGAACGAGCGATGCGCCAGGTCGGCGTTCAGCGGCGCCAGCACCACTTCCGCGTAGCTCGTCACTTCGATGTGACGGCGCCGCGACGACTGGTTGGTGAGCGTGACGCGACGGATCTCGACGTCGTCCTCGGGAGACACGCTGATCTCGGTGTGCGCTTCGATCGCGTGGTCGCGCCGCCGGTATTCGGCGCGCGCCTGCACGAAGATCGCTTCGTAGTGATCGGCACGGCGCAGGGTCGGCTGGTGCGCAGTCGACCAGTATTTTCCGTTGTCGATGTCGCGCAGGTAAATGAAGGTGCCCCAGCCATCGGAGGTGGCGTCCTCGCGCCAGCGGGTGACGGCGAGGTCACGCCAGCGGCTGGTGCTGCCGCCGGCATGCGTCGCCATGACGTGATAGCGGCCGTTCGACAGCAGGTGAACTTCGGGGAGTTGCGTGTTGGGGTCGGTAAACACGCGCATGATCGCGCCGACGTCCGCGCTGGGGGGGCGGGCGGCGGCGCTGACTTCGGCCGCGTGCGGGTGCAGGGTGGCACCCTTCTTCGGCACTCGCTCCTGCAGCAGCAATTCGGTCGCCCGCGCGAGCGGGTCGGACATGAAGCGGCGCTGCATCGGCTGGTCGAACAAGACATGCGCAAAGGCCAACAGGCTCATGCCCTGGTGGTGCGCCATGAAGGTCCGCACGATGGCGTGCGGCTTGCCCCGCGGCACGCGCGTGGGCGTGTAGTCGATCGCCTCGTAGAAGCCGTAGGCGCCGAGGAATCCCTGATCGGCCAGCGCCTGCAGGTTGCGGCAGGCTTCCCGCGGCATCACCGTCAGCGCCAGCGCGCTGGCGTAGGGCGCGATCACGAGGTCGTCGCCGAGCCCGCGCTTGAAGCCGAGGCCGGGCACGCCGAACGCCCGGTACTGGTAGACCTGGTTGATGTCGGTGGCGTTGTAGCAGGACTCGGAAATCCCCCAGGGCACCGCGCGTTGCCGGCCGTATTCGATCTGTCGCGACACCGCAGCCTTGCAGGTCTGCTCCAGCAGGGTATTCGCGTAGCTCGGCATCATCAGCTGCGGCATCAGGTATTCGAACATCGAGCCGCTCCACGAAATCAGGCTGACGTCGCCGCCATGACTGGTCAGCAGGCGGCCGAGCGCGAACCAGTGCTTCTGCGGCACCTGGCCCTGCGCGATGAGCAGAAAACTGGCCAGTCGCGCTTCCGATGCCAGGAGGTCGTAGCAGGACGGATCGCGGCGCCGTTCGCCGACGTCGTAGCCGATGGTCAGGAGGCCGCACGCGGCATCGTAGAGAAATTCGAAATCCATCTCCGCAAGGACGCGGCAACGATTCATCAGGTCGTCGATGAGGTCGAGCTGTGCCTGCGCGCCCGTGCCATTTGCGCCGGCCAGTTCCATCCGGGTCGGGAGCGCACTGCCCTGCCACGACCCCGGCACCAGCAATCCCAGTTCATCGCGAAGCGCACGGAATTGCTGGTCGAATGCCCGCGCCCAGTAAACCAGTTCGCCATCGATATCGATATCACCCGGCAGCCAGCCAAGCAGCGCGCCGCCTGTGCGGTGAATCTGGTCCAGCGCGCTGACGGCGGCAGCCAGCGTCTGCGGCGGACCTTCCAGCGTGAGGGCGCGCAGGGTGTCCTGCAGCACGCGGATTTTTTTCGCCAGTTCGGGGACCGGCGAGGCGGGCAGCTGTTCGGCCAACACCTGCAGGGTGTCCTGCAGGCCCTGCAGCGCGCTGGATGACAGCACCGGCTGGTTTTTCAGCTCGGCCAGCCCCGCGTGCAGGGTGAGCAGGCTGCCGGCGAGGTTGCCGCTGTCCACCGACGAGACGTATTGCGGGTGGAGCGGTTGCCGCGTGCGGGTGTCGTACCAGTTGAAAAAATGACCGCGGTAGCGTTCCAGCTTTTCCATCGAGGCGAGGGTGTTGCCGATGCGTTGCAGGCATTCCCCGACCGTGAGATACCCGAAATCGACCGCAGCCAGGTCGGCCAGCAGCGACATGCCCATGTTGGTGGGCGAGGTGCGCGAGGCGATGGCCGGCGCCGGATAGGCCTGGAAATTGTCGGGAGGCAGCCAGTTGTCATCCGGGCCGACGAAGTCCGCGAAGTAGCGCCAGGTGCGGCGGGCCGCTATTCGCAGGAAGACTTGTTGTTCGACGCTCAAGCCTGGGGTGGGGGCGGCCAGCGGCCGGCTGATCCACCAGCCGACGACGGGCGACACCAGCCACAGCAACAGGATGGGGGCAGCGACGAGCCACGCCGCCGGTCGGCTCCCCGCCATGGCCAGGGCCACGGCCAGCCCCACCGCGAGAACCGGCGCGATCCACATCTCCCGGAAAAAATCAGCCAGCGAGCGGCGTGCGTTGCGGCGTGCGTAGCCGGGCAGTTGCCACAGCAACAAGCCGCGGCGCGTGAACAGCATGCGCGCGCCCGAGCGCAGGATCGCCCCCAGGCAGATCAGCGTGTCATAGGGCAAAAAGGCCAGGGTCAGGAAGGCGAGCGCGATCGGACGGCCCGCGGATTTTCCGGTCAGGCTCAGGTGCACCAGCCAGTCGCGTTCGTCCGGCTTGCGAACAAGCTCGATCAGGGTGGACAGCAGGGTGGGCAGGAACACCACCGCCACGACCAGCAGCGTCCACATCCACACGGGGCCCGGGCCCACAAGCCATCCCCCCACCAGCAGGGCAAGCAGCGCCGGCGCCACCAGGCTGCGTCGCAGGTTGTCGAAAATCTTCCACAGCGACAGGGCCGAGAGCGGATTCGTCTGCCGCTTCGTCTTGGCCCCATTGACGCCGGCCGGCCCCGGCACGCGCGGCAGCAGCCAGCCGGCCAGCTGCCAGTCGCCGCGTATCCAGCGGTGGCGCCGGCTGGACTCGATGGCGACACTGGCCGGATGCTCCTCGATGAGGTCGACGTCGGTCACCAGGGCCGAACGCGCATAGCCGCTTTCCAGCAGGTCGTGACTGAGGATGAGATTCTCCGGAAAGCGTCCGTCGACGGCCTGACGAAACGCATCCACGTCGTAGATGCCCTTGCCGATGAACGAGCCTTCCCCGAACACATCCTGGTAGACAT
The DNA here is from genome assembly GCA_019459325.1 of Thiobacillus sp. Classification (GTDB taxonomy): domain Bacteria; phylum Pseudomonadota; class Gammaproteobacteria; order Burkholderiales; family Thiobacillaceae; genus Thiobacillus. The sequence goes on along the minus strand of JAIBFA010000003.1, from coordinate 44,316 downwards.
CCGAGACCTCGCGCGTGTAGGGGTCGATACCCGAGTCACCCGCGAACAGTTTGGTAAAGCGTGACTGGCCGGCACTGGTCAGGCTGATCGAGGCGCGCGGTTGCAGGATCGCGTAGCCTTCGATGATGCGGCCCTTGGCGGCGTCGTAGACCGGCCGGTTGAGCGGATGCGCCAGGTTGCCGATCAGGGTGCGTGCCGCGTCGCGCGGCAATTGCGTATCGGTATCGAGGGTAATGACGTACTGGATCGAACCCAGGATGGACTGATCGCCGACGATGTCCGAGAAGGCCGTGTGCGCCTCGCCGCGGAGCCGGGCGTTGAACTGCTCGAGCTTGCCGCGCTTGCGCTCGTAGCCCATCCACACCCGCTCGAACGGATTCCACAGCCGCGGCCGGTGAAACAGATAGAAGACGCAGGGGCGATCGTCGCGGTAGGTTTCGTTGAGTGCCTCGACCGCCGCGCGCGCGTGGGCGAGCAAGGCCGCGTCGTCCGGCAGCGTTTGCTCGGGCGCGTCGCGAAAATCCGTCAGCAGGGCAAAGTACAGATTGGGATCGCGATTGCCGAGATAGCGGATCTCCATGGCTTCGAGCAGCGTGTCGACGTCCTGCGGTCGGGTCAGCAGGGTGGGGACGATCACCATGGTGCGATGGCTGTCCGGAATCCCTTTGGAAAAATCCATGCGTGGCAAGGCACGCGGCGGCAGGATGAGCGTGACCAGCAGGTTCACCAGCGAAACGGCCAACGCGGAGGCGGCGATGACGAGCAGAGGCGCAAAAAACCAGATCCGCCCGTCACCCGGCTCGAAGCCGCCAAAGGACCACACGACCGCTGTCGCAAGCAGCGTCAGTAACAGGATGGGGCCGAGATACAGGGGCAGGCGGACATGCCGGCTCGCCCGACTCACGCGGGTTCTCAACGACAGGCGGCAGCCGACCGCACGCTCCAGACGCGGTCGTCCCCGATCGATCAGGTAGTAGCCCACATGCGCGCTGCGGTCGTGCCGGCCCCGTTGCGCGGCAGCCGCCTGCGCGAGAACAATAGCTTCGCGTGCCACCGCCATTTCGCCACACGTGCTGCCCCGTGCCACGTCCTCGATGACATGCCGGTAGCGGTCGCGGGTAGCGAAATCCTGGCGGGCGTAACTGTCCATCGGGTCTTCGCGCAAGGTCTGTTCGACGACGCTGAGCGACTCGACATACTGCTTCCAGTCCATGGCGCCGATGAAGCGCAGGCTGCCGATGCTGTTGGCGATGGAGATCTGGTTGGCCGCGGCCGTCCGCCCGGCCGCCTCCGACAACTCGGTTGCGGTCACCCCCTGTTCGAGCAGTTTCTGTTCGACCCAGGTTTGCACGAAGGCCATGGCAGGCGCCTGCGCCTGGAGCCGGTCGTAAAACTCCTCCACAAACGGCGCGGTCAGCGGCACATCGGCATGGGCAAACTCGGCCAGCAAGTCGATCAGCTGCTTCGGATCGCTTTCGGCCGCGGCAAGCATGCGGTCCGCCCACGTGATGGCCGCATCGCGCTCCTCGCGCCGCTGGGCGATGCGCACGCCGACGCGGCGCAGATTTTCCAGCAGCGCCAGTTGCAGCATGATGGGGAAGGCCCACAATTCGCCCAGCTTCAAGGGCTCCACAGTCTGGTAGGCGGCGACGAATTGGGTGACGTTGTCGCTGTCGACGCGGCCGTCCATGTGGGAGATCAACTCCAACGCCAGGTCGTAAATGCGGGGGAAACCGGCCGACAGGCCATCGGCCAGTCGCGGCAGCTGTCGACTGTATCCGCGCGGAAGATGTCGACGTGCCAGGCCGATCTGCTGCTCGATCAGATAGAAGTTGTCGAGCAGCCAGGCTTCGGCCGGCACGATCCGTTGTCCCGGCGTCGCGGCAGCAGTGACGACGTCGTAGGCCGCCAGCAGAACGCGCGCATTGTCCGCCAGCCGCGGCAGCAACCTGTCCGCCCCGGGGCGCGGGTCGATTCGATGCTGGCCCGCCAGGGTGACCGCGTGACGCTTCAGTTGCTCGATGCTGAAGAGTTCCGAGCGAAGCAACTCGGTATCGCGGTCGTGACGCAGCGCATTTCGCGTGCGTGAAGAAAATCCGAACTCTTTGATGACGATGACCTTCTCCTTGCTCGAACGTGGGGTAGTCAGCGCGGCACTGGCCTGATGGCCGTGCCCGGCAAAAACCCGGGCACGTTTTACCTGTTGATTCGATCGCGAATTGCTTACGCTGGCTTGGCAGGGATGGGCGTCATCTGGATAAAAAGGTCAGTGTCGTTGAACGTTTATTTCTGGAACTCAAGTCCAGTGCTTTGGCGTGGGCCGCCTGAACGGCATCCGCGTGAACGGCATCGCCTGATCAGGCCCATGCCGCTCAGGTGACCCCGCTTCTACTTGCTGCGCATAACCAGAAGGACCGCGCCCGCTACGATTGCGCCAATGCCCGCCCAGATGGGGATGTTGACGGTCTTCTTGTCCTTGATCGACAGTTCGATCGGACCCAGTTTGGCTTCGTGCGTGTCCTGAGTGTAAGTAAAACCGCCATAGATCAGACCGAGGCCGCCGGCCACGATCAGCACGATGCCCAACATTTTGACTGCATTCATTCATTTTCTCCGGTAAGGATGTACGTAATTCTCGTCGTGAGGACGGGGGGAAGCCGGGTAAAAAGCACGCTAGGTCCATCGCGTCGCCTTACCCAACATTTCGCAGCATAGAACAATTCCCGGGCGGTTACAGGCGCGGAGCCTGGATGACGCGCAACAAGATCACCACGACCGCGATGCCCGGAAGGATGCGCGTGATCGGGTTTTGGGGTGGGAAACGGCAAGCACTTCATCCTCGTCATGATCGCGGCTTCCGTGCTTCGCGCATGGTCGGGGTACAGGCACGGCACGCGTGCCGGCTCCGAGGGTTCAAGCCTAGGGCACCCCGGCTGCGCGGTCTGTCTGCTAACACACATAGCCGGAAATTGGGCAGCCCCGGGCATGGTTCCGAACACGCTGTTGCGTTTGCGCACGCCCATGCATGGCCCTGGCGGGTCATCTGTAATAATTGTGCCGCTTCAGGCATTCGATGGACGCTGCGGTCGGGTGTCCGACCGTGTCCAGACAATCAGGAAATCGCGCATGCCCGACACTCATGACCCTCGCCAGAACCACCTTCTTGCCGCTTTGCCTGCGGACGAATACGCGCGCCTGCTGCCCAATCTGGAACTGATCCCGATGCCGCTCGGCCACGTGCTTTACGAATCCGGCGTGCCGATGCGCCACGTCTATTTCCCCACCACCTCGATCGTGTCCCTGCTCTACGTGATGGAGGATGGCGCGTCGGCCGAGATCGCCGTGGTCGGCAACGAGGGTGTGGTCGGCGTCTCGCTCTTCATGGGCGGCGAGTCCACAACGAGCCGGGCGGTCGTGCAAAGCGACGGCCACGCCTACCGACTGAAAGCGCAGTTGCTGAAGGATGAGTTCTTTCGTGCCGGCCCGATGCAGCGCCTGTTGCTGCGCTACACCCAGGCGCTGCTGACGCAGATGGCGCAGACGGCGGTGTGCAATCGACACCATTCACTGGACCAGCAATTCTGCCGCTGGCTGCTGCTGAGCTTCGACCGTTTGTCCTCCAACGAACTCGTGATGACGCAGGAGTTGATCGCCAACATGCTGGGAGTGCGCCGCGAGAGCGTGACGGAAGCGGCCGGCAACGTGCAACGGGCCGGCCTGATCGAGTACAACCGCGGTCGCATCACGGTAATCGACCGGCCGGGCCTGGAGGCTCGGGCCTGCGAGTGCTACGCGGTGGTCAGGAAGGAGTTCGATCGCCTGCTCCCGGAGGCCATCACCCGCTAATCGGCTGTCGAGGGGGCCTCACCCCGGGGGGGCGTGCAGGGCTGTGTGCGCTACCGCCCAGACAATCCCCGCATTTCACGTCAGGCTGCGAAGCGTCACCCCGGGATCGCCGTTCACCCCGGGTCCGCATCGGGCATCGGAATGCATCGCCTTCTCTCCGGATACCGCGTGCGGATTTCTCAACGCCAGGAGGGTCCGCGTGTCACTCACCCCATCAGTCCCAGCTGCGAATCGTCTGCTTTCGGCTTTGCCGCGCAAGGACCGCCAGCGTGTTATGGCGGATTGCGAGCCCGTCGAGTTGGGGTTTTCCGAGGTTCTTGCCGAACCCGGCGAGCGCATGCGCCACGTTTACTTTCCCACGGAAAGCTTCATTTCCCTGGTCGCACCGATCGATGGCTGCGCCGGACTGGAGGTGGGGTTGGTCGGCAATGAAGGCATGCTCGGGGTGTCCCTCATCCTCGGGGTGGATGTGTCGCCGCTGCGCGCCGTGGTGCAAGGCGATGGCCTGGCACTGCGCATGAAGGCTGCGCCGTTTCGCCACGAACTCGGGCACAGCCCCGCACTGCAACGTGAACTGAAGCGCTACCTCTATGTGGTGATGCGCCAGCTCGCCCAAACCGCCGCCTGCACCCACTTCCACGTGGTGGAGGCGCGGCTCGCCCGCTGGCTTCTGATGACGCAGGACCGGGCGCACTCGAACGCGTTTCATGTCACGCATGAATTCCTGGCCTACATGCTGGGCGTGCGCCGTGTCGGCGTCACCAAGGCCGCCATGTCGCTGCAAAATCGCGAGCTGATCCGCTATCGCCGCGGCGACATCACCATTCTCGACCGCGGTGGCCTGGAAGCTGCATCCTGCGGCTGTTACGCGGCCGACAACGCAGCCTACGCCCGGATGATGGGCTAGCCGGATGCTCAGCCTGCCGCCGCACCTCGCACCGAGGCAGTCCCGGCGCCGGGAAAACCAAGGATCGATGAGCCGGCGGTGGGCTCAAGCAAGCCACGCCCCTTACTCAATCAAGTGTTTGTACTAGTATTATTAATGTGCGGTATGAGACAAACTTTACCCCACGTGTATTGCCCGTTTTACTTTCGAATGACGCAGCGACGCTTTCAACCAAACCTTAGGGGTGCAAACATGAAACAACTCAGCAAGTATCTTTCCGCCGTTTTCCTGGCCGTTTCGCTGGTGTCCGTTGTCGGATGCGCATCGACATCCACGCAACAGGGAACCGGCGAATTTATCGACGACTCCGTCATCACCACCAAGGTGAAGGCAGCCATAATCGAAGATCCCCTGACGAAGGTCCTGGAGATCAAGGTCAAAACCTTCAAGGGCGAGGTTCAATTGAGTGGCTTCGTGAGTTCGCAGGCTGCGGCGAACAGGGCGATCGAATTGGCACGCGGTGTCAAGGGCGTGACCTCCGTCAAGAACGACATGCAGATCAAGTGACGTCGAACTGATCGTCGCGAGCCGGTCCCAGGCATCCCTGAACGGGATGCCGCGGATTGGCCCTCCAATAATTTCTAGGGAGTAGCAAACATGCTTGAAACCATTGCAGTCATCCTGATCATTCTCTGGTTGCTGGGGCTGGTTACCTCGTACACCATGGGCGGACTCATTCACATTCTCCTGGTCATCGCCATCGTGGTGATCCTGCTTCGCGTCATTCGCCGGTAGCCAGGCTGCGGCCGGTTATCAATCTGGAGATCGACATGCTGAAAATTCGTAACGCACTTCTTGTGATGGGGGTGCTGATGTCCCCCATGGCCGCTTCAGCCGCTCAGGTGAGCATCGGGATCGGATTCCCACACGTCAGCATCGGGATCAACCTGCCGGCCTACCCGCAACTCGTCCGCGTGCCAGGCTACCCGGTCTACTACGCGCCCCGCCTGTCAGCGAACTACTTCTTTTACGACGGCATGTACTGGGTTTTCCATGCCGACAACTGGTACGCGAGCTCCTGGTACAACGGGCCCTGGTGGTTTGTGGAGCCGGATGCCGTTCCGGTGTACATCCTGAGGGTGCCTGTGCGCTACTACCGCCAGCCGCCTCCGTACTTCCGCGCGTGGCGACCCGATACGCCGCCCCGCTGGGGTGATCACTGGGGCCAGAATTGGGAACAGCGCAGAAGCGGGTGGGACAACTGGGATCGCCGCGCTGCCCCGTCGCCTGCCCCGTTGCCGGCCTACCAGCGGCAGTATTCGAGGGATCAGTATCCCCGGCAAATGGAACAGCAGCGTGAGCTTGAACAAGAGCGCTACCGCTACCAGCCACGTGATCCCGTCGTGCAGAAGCAATACCAGGATCGCTATCAGAAGCGGGATCAGAGCCCTGGTCAGGGTCAGGGCCGGGATCGAGACCGGGATCGTGACCGCAGGTAATGCAGCCCGCAATGGCATTCGGACATCCTCGAATGCCATGTAAAACCCGGATGCCCCCTATGCACAATCGCTGCATGTCAGCGCGGTTGCATCTATATTTATTGGTGTAGGGCCGGCCGGAAAAATAAGCCGATACCCGTGGGTAACCAGGGAGGGCCAGGGATGCTGTCTGTCGACGCTGAAAAAAGCGCGCCTGGAATGATCTCCATTGCCGGCGAGGCAGAGACCATTGTTGAGCATATGCTCAACGGCATGACCTACTGCAGGATGCTTTTCGAAGATGGGCAGCCCCGTGACTTCATCTATCTTTATACCAACCCGGCCTTTGAATCGCTGACCGGTCTCTCGGGCGTGATCGGCAAGCGCGTCACCGACGTCATCCCGGATATCCATGAATCCAATCCCCTGCTGTTCGAGATTTTCGGTCGCGTCGCCCGGGGAGGCGAGCCGGAGGCGTTCGAAACCCATGTCGAAGCACTCGGCATGTGGTTCTCGGTCACGGTTTACAGCCCCAGGCCCGAACACTTCGTGGCCGTATTCGACGTCATCACCGAGCGCAAGCGGGCGGAGCGCGAGCTTCTGCTGGCCAATGAGCGACTGCTGCTGGCACAACGAACCGCGGGTGCGGGGGTGTGGGACTGGGACATTCTCAAGGGGACGCTCACCTGGTCCGACGAACTCACCCATCTGTTCGGGCTAAACCCCGCCACCGCGGTTGCCACCTTCGACACGTGGCGAAACGTGGTGCATCCGGATGACGTGCAACGGGCCGAAGAAGTGATCATGGCCTCCCTCCGGGATCATGCGCCCCTCTTCAACGAATACCGCATCGTTTTGCCGACCGGTGCGGTTCGCTGGATCGATGCGTTCGGCGACGCCACCTATGATGCGGACGGCAACGTACAGCGCATGATCGGCATCTGCATCGATGTGACCGAGCGCAAGAAGGCCGAAGCGCAGATCGAATTTCTGGCCCATCACGATCACCTGACGCAATTGCCCAACCGTTTCGTCGCGATGGAGCGGCTGAAAATGGCCATGGCCTACGCGGACCGCGCACATGAAAACGTCGCGCTGCTGTTCCTGGATCTCGACCGCTTCAAGCCGATCAACGACTCCCTCGGCCACACCGTGGGCGACTTGCTGCTGGTCGAGGTTGCGCGACGGCTGCAAGCCTGTCTTCGGGAAACCGACACCGTCAGCCGGCAGGGCGGCGATGAGTTCCTGGTCATTCTCACGCACATCCACGATCTGGCCGCCGTGACGGGCAGCGCCGCCAAGATTGTCGCCGCCCTGGCGGCTCCCTATGAAATCGACGGCCATGTCCTGGAGGCGACGGTCTCGGTCGGGCTCGCGATCTACCCCAACGACGCCCGCGAGCCGGAAACGCTGATGCAGCGGGCCGATACCGCGATGTATCACGCCAAGGACAGCGGCGGAAACGATTACACCTTCTTCAGCGAACAGATGAACGCGGCTGTCGCCCTGGCTCATGCCATCCGCGGCGAATTGAGGCAGGCATTGGCTGAGGGGGAGTTCGAGTTGCACTTTCAGCCGCAGCACGATCTCGCCAGCGGGCGGGTCGTCGGCGCCGAGGCGCTGCTGCGTTGGCACTCGCCCAGGCGCGGCCTGGTGCTGCCGGGCGAATTCATTTCGATCGCCGAAGACTGCGGCCTTATTGTGCCGATTGGCGACTGGGTTCTGCAGGAGGCCTGCCGCCAGGCCGTCCGCTGGCAGCAGGCCGGCCTGCCCGAACTGACCGTTGCCGTGAATCTGTCTGCGATCCAGCTCAGGCGGGGAAACCTGCAGCAGTCCGTCGTCCGGGCCCTGGGCGCTGCGGGGCTGGCGCCCGCCCTGCTTGAACTCGAACTGACCGAGTCCATCCTGATCATGGAAGCCGAAAATGCCCTGGAGGCCGTCAGGAATCTCAAGAGCCTGGGCATCCGCTTCGCGATCGACGATTTCGGGACCGGCTATTCCAGCCTGGCCTACCTGAAGCGTTTTCCGATCGACAGGCTGAAAATCGCGCAAACCTTCGTCAAGGATATGGACACCAATCCTGAAGATGCCGCCATCGTCCACGGGATCATCCAGATGGCGCGTGCGCTCAAGCTCAAAACCCTGGCCGAAGGAATTGAAACGGAGGACACGATCGAGCACCTTCGCCTCCATCATTGCGACGAAGCCCAGGGCGACCACTTCTCAAAGCCGCTTCCTGCGGAAGAATTCACGCACTATCTGTTGGCAGCCGCATAGCCTGTTCCACGCCCTGTCCCGCCCTGACCACAAGGCAGGGGCTCAGCGCGATGCGTCCAAATTCCAGTCCAGGATATTCCAGAGCCGCGCGTGACCGCCCTCGACGGCGATGCGGTGGCCGCGTCGCTGGAGCGCGCCGGGGTGGGTGACGCACTGTCCCTCGCGGAAGGGCAGGGTGGAGTGCTCGATGCGCCAGGGCGCGGGACCGGTGCAGTGGCCGAAGCTGATTTCGACATCCAGCCAGTCGAGCCATTGCGCGCGCGAGGGCCGGACCCGCGCGATCAGGCAGGACAAATCGGCAGCGCCGGGCAGGGGGAGGGCGCGGCCGCGCACGAACATGAAACAGTCGCCGGCGAGCAGCAGCCAGGTGGGACGGTCGGGCGGGCGGCCGCCTTCCGTCATCAGTTCGAGCGCGGCGGTCCCGCCGCGGCTCTCGGGCAGGCGCTCCCAGATTTCCAGATAGTCGGCTTCGATGCCGGTCTCGGTCACGCGTTCGCCGTCGAAGCCCATGCGGCCGATGTCGCGGCTGCCGTTGGCGGGCTGGAAGTCGTTGAGGCGATGCCAGGTGCAGCGCTCGCCGTCGACCTGGGTGAGGCCGCAGAATCCCTGCTGGGTGGCGAGCCAGGCCAGTTGCGTGTCGTCGCATTCGGCCAGGCGGCCCACCCCGGAAAAATCCGGCCGTCCGGCAGGGATGCGCAGATCGGCGTGCCAGCGCGGGGTCTGCAGCCACAGCACGCGGCTGTGTTCGTCGCGCAGATCGGGCGTTTCGAGCAGGCTGCGCCGCCATACGCCCAGGTAGGCATCGGGAACCGGAGCCGGTAGTTCGATCGGGTCGGCGGGGGGCAAAGGCATGCGTGCCGTCATTCGAAAATCTGCTCCCTGCAGCGGCGCGCGTCGGCTGCGCGGGGGTCGGTGAGCGTCTGGCCATGGCAGGCGTCGTTCGCCAGACCGCGCAGCAGCACCTCCATCCCGGCCGCGGGAACCGGCCGGCTGAAGTAATAGCCCTGCAGTTCGTCGCAGCCGTGCTGGTGCAGGAAATCGAGGTGGGCCCGGGTTTCCACGCCTTCCGCCACCACCTTGAGCCCCAGGGCATGGCCGAGGCTGATGACGGCGCGCACGATGGCGGCGTCGTCGGGGTCGCTGTCGATGTCGCGCACGAAGTGCTTGTCCACCTTGAGGCGATCGACCGGAAAGCGCTTGAGATAGCTCAGGCTCGAATAGCCGGTGCCGAAGTCGTCCACCGCGATGTCGACGCCCAGGGCTTTCAGCGACTGCATGGCGACGTTGATGCGTTCGGCGTCGTGCATGACGAAGGATTCGGTCAGCTCCAGTTCCAGGCAGGCCGGGTCGAGATTTGCCTGCTGCAGCGCATCGGCCACCGACTGCACCAGCCCGGCATGGCGGAACTGGATCGGCGACAGGTTCACCGAGACACTGATGGGCGGCAGGCCGGCGCGCAGCCAGGCGCTGTTCTGGCGGCAGGCTTCCTGCAGGATCCATTGTCCGATGGGGATGATGAGCCCGGTTTCCTCGGCGATCGAAATGAAGCTGTCGGGCAGTATCAGACCCTTGCCCGGGCACTCCCAGCGGATCAGCGCTTCGGCGCCGACAATGCGGCCGCTGGCGACTTCGACGCGCGGCTGGTAGTAGACGCGGAACTCGTCGCGTTCCAGGGCATGGCGCAGGCTGTTTTCCAGTTCCAGACGTTCGCTGATCGCCTGGTTCAGTTCGGGCGTATAGAAGTGGTAGGTGCTGCGGCCGGATTCCTTGGCCTTGTACATGGCAGCGTCTGCAGAACGCAGCAGCGCGTCGGGATCGTCGCCGTCCTGCGGATAGCAACTGATGCCGATGCTGCAGCTCAGGCCGTATTCCTGCCCGTCGTTCACCCATGGCTGGGAGATCGTTTCCAGCAGACGGCGGATGACAGCGAGAATTTCATTCTCGTCATGCTGCTCGGTGAGCACCAGCACGAACTCGTCGCCGCCCTGGCGCGCCACGCTGTCGTGGCTGCGGATGCAGGACGTGAGCCGCGCCGCGACTTCCAGCAGCAGCCGGTCGCCGACATGGTGGCCGAGACTGTCGTTGATCAGCTTGAAGTGGTCGAGGTCGACGAACACCACCGCCACCCGCCTGTCGTGGCGCCGCGCCTTGACGATGGCCTGGTCGATGCGGTCGCGCAACAGCGAACGATTGGGCAGGCCGGTCAGGCTGTCGTGGCTGGCCTGATGTTCGAGTTCGGCTTCGTGCTGCTTGCGCTCGGTGATGTCGACCACGGTGCCTTCGAAAAACTGCACGCTGCCGTCCGTGTTTTTGACAGCACGCGCGTTTTCGGAGATCCAGATGACGCTGCCGTCGAGCTGATAGACCTGCGATTCGAAGTTGCGCACCACGCCGTGCTCCTGCATCAGGCGCACGAATTCCGCGCGCCGCTCCGGCGACACATACAGCTGACGCGGGATGTCATGCAGGTGTTCGATCAGCGTGTCCGGCGAATCATGGCCGTAGATGCGCGCGAGCGCCGGGTTGGCATTGAGATAACGGCCTTCGGGCGTGGTCTGGAAGATGCCCTCGGTGGCGTGTTCGAACAGGCTGCGGTAGCGCCGCACCGCTTCGTGCAGTGCCTCGTTGGCGGCCATGCGCTCGGAAATGTCCTGGATGAAGCCTTCGATCCAGGCCAGCTGGCCGTGCGCGTTGCGCAGGCCGACGCCGCGCTCCAGCACCCAGCGGATGCAGCCGTCGGCGCGGCGGATGCGGTATTCCACGTCGAAGGCTTCGTTGGCTTCGAGCGCGGCATGGATCGCGCGGCCGACGCGCGCGCGGTCCTCGGGCAGGGTCATCTGGTCGTAGGACACCCGGTTGTTGAAAATGAGCTCGTCAGGGCGATAGCCGGTGAGCTTGTGGCAGCCGTCGCTGACGTATTCCATGGTCCAGATCGCGTCGATGCGGCAGCGGTAGATCATGCCGACCAGGTTGTCGGTGATGGTGGTGAGCAGGCGCGTGATGTCGAGCGGCGCGGCGGGGTCCGTCGCGGCCGATACCTCAGGCTGCTGGGGAGGCATCCACCTATTCATGGAATTCGGGAAAGCGCCGCAGGCTGCGCCAGAAGGCGATATCGTGGTTGGGCCACAGCTCGGCGCGTTCCTCCCGTGCCAGCCGCTTGAGCTTGCGGATGCTTTCCAGCGCCTGCTCTTCGCGGTCCTGCCAGCACAGGCCGGGAGCGATTTCCTGCGCCAGGTTTTCCGCGAGGTCGGCGGCGTCGCCGCACAGGATGACCGGCGGACCCTTCGGCAACTCGATGAACAGCGACATGTGGCCGGCGGTGTGGCCGGGGCTGGCGACGGCGCGCACGCCGGGCACCAGTTCGTATTCGCCCTGCTGCACTTTCCAGTTCGTGGTGCCGGCAAGCTCGTCTGGAAACACGGCGATGTCGAGGCCTGTACGCGCCGCGTCGAGTTCGTCCTGCTGCACGTGCACCTCGGCGCCGCAGACGTCGCACAGGCCGCCGGCGTGGTCGAAGTGCAGGTGGCCGACGAACACCACGTCGACATCCAGGGCGGTCAGCCCCAGCCGCTCCAGATGATGCGGAATGCGGTCCTCCTCGCGCATCTCGGGCGGGCCGAAGGGGAAGGATTCGGGATCGTAGTAGCGGTCGCGCAGCGCGGGGTCGGCGATCTTGGCGTAGTCGCAGCCGACGTCGTAGAGGATGCGGCCATTTTTCGTCTCGATCAGGTAGGCGAGGATGGGCGCCTCGATGGTCTGGCCGTGGCCGCGGTTGCGGGTCGACAGCGATTTGTCGTATTTGTGCAGGCCGGTGAGCAGCGGCCACAGGCGCAGTACCTGGGTCATGGTGCCGCCTCCTGGGTGCGTTCCAGTTCGGCGATGAGCGTTCCGCTGTCGGCCACGCGGCCGAACACGCCGCCCTCCACCGCCACCATCTGCAGGGCGGCGGCGTGCAGATGCGGGTATGCGGACCCGCAGGCGTCGGCGGCCAGCACGCAGCAGTAGCCGCGATCGACCGCCTCGCGCAGGGTCGAATGCACGCAGACTTCGGTGGTGACCCCGCCGAGGATGAGGTGGTCGATGCCGCGGTTCTGCAGGACCTGCGCCAGATCGGTCTGGTGGAAGGCGCCGTAGCCGGGCTTGTCGATGACCGTTTCGCCGGGAAGCGGCTGCAGTTCGTCGATGAAGTCGTGGCCGAACTCGCCGCGCACCAGCAGGCGCCCGAGCGGACCGGCGCTGCCGATCTCGGCGCCGGCGGCCCGGCTGCGCGCCAACTTGGCAGGTGGGCAATCCGCCAGATCGGGGCGGTGGCCTTCGCGCGTATGCACCACCAGCATGCCGAGCCGGCGTGCGGCGCCCAGCAGCTTGCGCACGGCCTGAATGGGGTGCCGCAGGGCGTCAATGTCCATGCCGGTCGCGGCCGCATAGCCGCCGGGGTCGAGAAAGTCGCGCTGCATGTCGATCACCAGCAGCGCGGTGCGGGAAGGGCTCATGCGAGGACTCCCGTCGATTCGGTGCGCGCTTCGATCACGGCCGCGGCGAGGATCAGCGTGCCGCCCACTGCCTCCTGCAGCGACAGCGCCTCGCCGCCGAGGAGCACGGCGGAGACCACGCCGACGACCAGCTCGGCCAGCAGCAGGATGGCTGCCTTGCCGGCGTCGAGACGGGCGACGCCGTAGAAGGTGGCGAGCGTGCCGGGCAGCACCCAGACCAGCGCCAGCGCCGCCAGCGCCAGCAGGTGCGACGCGTCGAGTGCCGGCACCGGCTGGCCGTTCCAGCCCATGAAACCGAGCGAGATGACGGCGCAGCCGGCAAATACCGCGACCGCGCGCGCCGCATCGGGCAGGCCGTGGCCGGCACGGATGGCGACGTTGTTGAGCGCAAAGGCGAGGCCCGAGGACAGCGCCAGCAGGTCGATGGCGGAGAGCGGCGCGGTCAGCAGGTCGGGGCCGCCGAGCGTGAACGCCAGCCCGGCGAGTGCGAGGCCGAGCGCGGTCAGGCGCAGGCGGGTGAAGGCTTCGCCGAGAAACAGCCGTGCGGCGAGGATGGTCCACACCGGCGCCAGATAGAACAGCAGCAACACCCGCACCACGCTGCCGTAGGTGAGCGAGGTGGCGAAGGACGCATTGGCCCAGCCGCCGAGGAGTGCGATGAGCAGCAGCAGCCCGGTTTGGCCGCGACGCGGCGGCGTGCGGAAGACCCATGGAAGCAGCACCAGTGCCGGCAGGCCGTAGGCCACCGCCTGCACGAAACTGCCGTGGATGCCGGCGGCGTCCAGCGCCTTCAGCGGCCACCAGAACAGCCCCCACAGCACGGCGCCGCCCAGCAGGGCGGAGACCGCCATGCCCTGGTGGCGCGGAAGGAACAGCGGCAGCGTCGTCACGTCACACCGCGGTCAGAAAGGACACCGACACCGCGCCGACGAAGCCCTCGGCATGCCCGGCCCGCGGATCGACCTCGCCGTAGTCGTCGGCTAGCACGCGTCTGACGCGATGGCGATGGAAGGGCAACAGCAGCTTCGCCATCGGAATCGCCTGCCCCGGGTCGTTACCGTATAGCTCGCGGTGCAGCGCGGGCAGGCGATACCACGGTGCGGTCGGCTTCTCGTGATGGGCGTTGTGATAGGGGAAGTTGAGCAGCAGCAGGTTGAGCCAGGGCCAGCGCAGGCTGGCGAGATTGGAATAGGTGTGGGCCTGCTCGTAGGCCTTGTCGCGATGCGTGTCGGCCGGCACCGGCTCGCTGTCGGGAATCGCGTAGGCGTCGTAGGTGTGCTGGAAGGCGTCGGCGAAACGCAGCACGCTGACCATGATCAGGTAGGCGACGCCATACAGCAGCAGCGCGCGCGGCGCGAACATGCCGAGCGCCGCGAATGCGCTGCCGCGGACAAACAGAATGGCGAGCACGCGGCCGCGATCGGCGCGGCGTTGCGGATCGAGGAAGGGCCGTGCGATGACGTAGGCGTGCATCAGCAGCTCCACCGCCGGCACGTAGGCCCACTCCAGCGCCAGTACCGTGCGCCGCACCCAGGCGGGAGAGGCCAGCAGCAGCGCCTTGGTGTCGAGGCTGATGACGTCAGCGCGGTCGACGTGGTGACGCATGTGCTTGCGACGCAGGTGTTCGTAGCGGGCGTAGCAGCTGCCGGTGAGCCAGGTCATCAGCACGCCGCCGCGGGTGTTGGCTTCGGGCCGGGTAAAAATGGTGCCGTGGGCGAATTCGTGGAACAGGTAGGCCGCGACGATCAATGCATGCGCGAACCACAGCGTGGCGGCCAGCGCCCACGGCCACGATGCGGTCGCCATCAGCCACACGCCGCCGGCATAGCCGGAGAGTGAATAGGCAAGCGCCAGCGTATTGGGCAGGGCGCCGTCGGGATGGCGGAACAATCGGGTGGACATGGCTGGATTCATGAGAAAAACCACCCCCCGGGGAGGGCGGTCGACGCTTTATTTCAGCAGGGCCTTCACGTAGCGGTCGTCCAGGGTCGAGGGAATCGCGACCGTCTTTTTGATCTGGCCGTTCTTCAGCAGGAGCTCGTTGATGATTTCGCCGCTGACATAGAAGGAGGTCGTGTCCTTGCCCTTGGCGTAGGTCTTGGGCATTTCCGCGAGCGGGATGTTGTACACGCCGCTCAGCTGTTCCAGCGCTTCCTTGTCGGACACGCCCACCGCCTTGCCGATCAGCTTGGCCGCTTCGGCGGGCTTGGCCTTCATGTAGGCCAGGCCGTCGAGGTAGCCGCGCATCAGCGCCATGATCTGCTTGTCGTCCTTGCCAAGCTTTTTGACGTCGAAGGCGAGCACGTCGGTGATGATGCCGGGCGCTTCGCGCGAGGAATAGATGACGTGGTATTTGCCTTTGCCGCTCGCCAGGATCTGAGACACATTGGGCTCGTAGGTGACGCCTGCCGGGGTGGCGCCGGAGGCCATCGCCGCGGGGACCGCTTCCGGCGTCATGTTCACCGGCTGGATGTCCTTGTCGCTCATGCCGTTGATCTTGAGCGCATAGGCGAGCAGGAAGTCGGACGGCGACAGCGGCGCGTAGGCGACCTTCTTGCCTTTCAGCTGGCTGACCTTGGTGATCGATTTGTCGGCGAGCACGGCGTCGCCGCCGTAGGAATAGTCGACTGGCATCACCACCTTGAAGTTCTGTCCCTGACCGGCCGCGCCGACCACCTGGTCGTAGGTCATCAGCGCGCCGTCGATGGCGCCGCCTGCCAGCGCGGACGGCAACATGGCGGGATCGGTGAAGGTCTGCAGCTTCACCTTGAGGTCGTATTTCTTGTACAGGTCGAGTGCGTCGGCCACATAGAACGGCGAGTAGCCGATCCAGGTGGTCAGACCGAGTTTCAGCGTGGGCGCGGCCTGCGCGCCGCTGACCAGGAGGGTGCCCGTCAGTGTGGCGATCAGTGTTTTCAGTACGGCATTCAGATGCATGGTTGCTCCTTGGGGAAAAATGATGGATGGGCCCGGGACAGCGGTAAACGCGTTCTCCCGGGCTTTTGTCCCTCCGTGGAGCCCCGCTTGGGCGGTGCCGGCTGCTCTCGGACCAGTCATCCCTCGCGGGACCGGAACCCTAGCTGCGCATTCGCGGTAAATGCAGACGACAGTGCGCCGCTTTTCCCGACACAGCGGTATGAGCAACACCTATGCCAGCCCTGGGCGGAACGGGTGTTGCTCCGGAAACGCCCGCCCTCACTGGGATAGACGGGCAGGCTGCCGGGTGCGGCGCAGGCGGAGCTGTTTGCTGTGATCCGAATTGGTGCAGGGCGCAGTCCATCGTGCACCAAACCGGGCGGTCGCTTCGCAGCGCGCCCTTTTTAATTGGGTGGCTTTTCGGTAGGCTTCGCGCTAGACATAAGAAAACCGACCCCATGCATTTCACCCCCGACTCCTTCCGCGCCTGGCCGACCAAGCGCATCACCCTGCTCGGCATGTCCGGCGTCGGCAAGACGCATATCTCGTCCATGCTGCGCGGCCACGACTGGTTCCATTTCTCCGGCGACTACCGCATCGGCACACGCTACCTCGACGAGCCCATTCTCGACATCATCAAGCAGCAGGCGATGCAGGTGCCGTTTCTGCGCGACCTGCTGCGCAACGACTGGATCGACATCAAGAACAACATCAAGATCCACGATCTGGGGCCGGTGCTGACCTTCGTCGGCAAGCTCGGCAGCCCGGAATGGGGCGGGCTGTCACTTGACGAGTTCTCGCGCCGCCAGGCCGCGTATCGCGATGCCGAAATCGCCGCCATGCGCGACGTGCCTGAATTCATCCGCAAGGGCCAGGAAATCTACGGCTATCCGCACTTCGTCAACGACGTCGGCGGCAGCCTGTGCGAACTGGACGAGCCCGGCGTGGTCGAACTGCTGGCCGAGCACACGCTGATCCTTTATATCCAGACCACGACGCGCGAAGAAGAGGACACGCTGATCAAGCGCGCGCAGTCCGATCCCAAGCCGCTGTATTTCCGCCCGCCCTTCCTCGCCGAGCATCTGCCGGTCTATCTGCAGGAAAAAGGCCTGGAATTCGTCGCCCAGGTCGAGCCGGACGACTTCGCGCGCTGGGTGTTTCCGCGCCTGTTCCACTCGCGCATCCCGCGCTACGAGGCCATCGCCCAGCCGCACGGCTACACCGTGACCTCGCAGGAAGTGGCGCAGGTGCGCGACGAGCGTGACTTCCTCGCGCTGGTCGAAGCCGCGGTGGCGCGCAAGGGACGCTGACATGCCGCTGGTCGCGCACAACGCCCTGCCCACCTTCGACCGCCTGCGCCGCGACGGCATCACGGTGCTGGATACCCACCGTGCCGCACAGCAGGAAATCCGTGAACTCCACGTCGGTCTGCTTAACATGATGCCGGACGCGGCGCTGGAAGCGACCGAGCGGCAGTTCTACCGGCTGGTCGGCGAATCCAACCCGATCGCGCAGTTCTACATGCATCCGTTCACGTTGCCGACGCTGCCGCGCAACGAAACGGCGCGTGCGCACATCGCGCAGTTTTACGAAAGTTTCGATGCCATCCGCGAGAAGGGGCTGGATGCCTTGATCATCACCGGCGCCAACGTCAGCCATGCCAACCTCGCCGACGAGGCGTTCTGGCAGCCGCTGATCGAGGTGATCGACTGGGCCTGGGACAACGTCACCTCGACGCTGTGCTCCTGTCTTGCCACCCATGCCGTGATGCAGTTCCGCCACGGCCAGACGCGGGTGAAGCAGCCGCACAAGATCTGGGGCGTGTTCGAGCATCGCGTCACCGACGGCCGCCATCCGCTGGTGGCCGACGTCAACACCCGCTTCGACGTGCCGCATTCGCGCTGGAACGACGTCTCGCGCGCGCAGTTCGAGACGGCCGGGGTCAAGGTGCTGGTGGAAAGCGCGGAGGCGGGTGTGCATCTGGCGGTTTCCGGCGACGGGCTGCGCACGGTGTTTTTCCAGGGGCACCCCGAATACGACACGGTGTCGCTGCTGAAGGAATACAAGCGCGACCTGTTGCTCGCCGCCTCGGGAAAACTGTCCAGCTGGCCGCCCTTCCCGCAGCGCTATTTCAACCGCCAGGCGCAGGCCCTGCTCGCCGAATTCGGCAGCCGCATGCAGGCAGGCGAGACGCTGGCCTTTCCCGAAGCGCATCTGCTGCCGCTGCTCGACAATACCTGGCACGACACCGCCGAAGCGGTGGTCGGCAACTGGATCGGCTGCGTCTATCAGGTCACCCACCGCGAGCGCGGCCTGCCCTTCATGCCGGGCATCGATCCCAACAACCCGCTGGGACTGGAATGAGGGAAGCCAGCGCGCATTTCGACGAAGCCCAGGGCGCGCTGATCGCCAGCGGCGTCTGGCACGCCGAAGCCGCTTCCGCGCTGCCGAATGTTTCCGGAAAAACCGTGCGCATTCTCGACGGCGCCGGCGTCGCCGAGCTCGACACCAACGGCGCCTGGCTGCTGCTCACTGCCGCGCGGCCCCGGGCCAGTGACCCGATGCCCGAACTGCGCGCGTTCCAGCCGCAGCATCTGGCGATGCTGAACCTGGTTGCGCAGCACGCTGCCGCTACCGCCGCACAAACCGGGCCGCATCGCGAAGGCATGCTCGAACTCATCGGGCGCAGCACCCTGGTGGTGTGGGCGAACGTCGTAGGTCTGCTTGGCTTCGTCGGCCAGCTGTTTCTGGAGCTGATGACGCTATTGGGCCATCCCGGACGCTGGCGCTGGCGCGAATTCGGCACCCAGCTCGGTTCGATATTCGTCGGTGCGATTCCCATCGTGGCCGGCATGCTGTTCCTGCTCGGCGTGGTGTTCGCCTACCTGCTGGGGGATCAGGCGCTGCAGTTCGGCGCCAACATCTTTGTCGTCGACGGCATCCTGCTGGCGGTCATGCGCGAGGTGTCGCCGGTCATCGTCGCGGTCCTGGTGGCCGGGCGCACCGGCGCCGCCATCACCGCGCAGATCGGCACCATGAAGGTCACCGACGAGATCGACGCCATCACCACGCTCGGCCTGTCGCCGCTGGCAGTGCTGGTGATTCCGCGCATGCTGGCGCTGCTGATCGCCATGCCGTTACTGGTATTCATCGGCGATATCGCCGGGGTCGTCGGCGGCATGCTGGTGGCGCAGGAGCAGCTGGATATTTCGTATTCCATATTCAGGGACCGCATGGTCGACGTGCTGGAGCTGACAACCCTCCTGGTCGGCTTGTGCAAGGCGCCGGTGTTTGCTGTTTTCATCGCGCTCATTGCCTGCCGCATGGGACTGTCGGTGACCCGCGACGCGCGCAGCGTGGGCGCGAACACCACGTCCACGGTGGTGCAGAGCCTGGTGGCCATCATCGTCCTCAACGCCATGTTTGCCGTCACCTTCGTGAAGCTGGGAATCTGATGGCCGAGCTCGTCATCGACGTCCAGAATGTCTCCACCACGCTGGGCGGACGCAGCATCCATCGCGACCTCAGTCTGTCCGTGGCGCGCGGCGAGGTGATTGCGCTGATCGGCGGCAGCGGCACCGGCAAGTCGGTGCTGATGCGCGAAATCATCGGCTTGCTGAAACCGCAGGCGGGCCGCATCGAATTGTTCGGCCAATCGGTGTGGGACAGCACCTCCGAGCAGATGAACACGCTGCGCCGGCGGTTTGGTGTGCTGTTTCAGGATGGCGCGCTGTTCTCTTCCCTCACCGTAGAGGACAACGTCGCCACCCCGCTGTTCGAGCACACCGACCTGCCGCACGCCACCTGCCGCCAGCTGGCGCGGCTGAAGCTTGCACTGGCCGGGCTGCCGCCGGACACCGCCGGCAAGCGGCCGAGCGAACTGTCCGGCGGCATGCGGAAGCGCGTGGCGCTGGCGCGCGCGCTGGCGCTCGATCCCGAGCTGCTATTTCTCGACGAGCCGACCTCCGGCCTCGACCCGATTTCAGCGCGCGCTTTCGACAAGCTGATCCGGCTGCTGGCCGACAGCCTTGGCCTCACCGTATTCCTCGTCACCCATGACTTGGATACACTGTTTTCGATTATCGACCGCGTCATCGTGCTGTCGGACGGGCAGGTGCTCGGCAGCGGAACCTTGGCCGAACTGAAACACATCGACGATCCGTGGCTGCGCGACTATTTCGCCGCGCGTGCGTCGGAAGGAGAGACCGTACATGGAAACTGAAGGCCGCTATACCCTGGTCGGCACGCTGGTGGTGGCGGTGGTCGCGCTGATGTCGCTGGCGATCCTGTGGCTGGCCGGGGCGGCCGACACCATCGCCTATCAAACCTACACCCTCTATTTCAGGCAGCAGTCGCTCGACGGACTGGCGGTCGGCAGCCCGGTCAAGATGCGCGGCATCAAGGTGGGCGTGGTCGATGGCTACCGCTTCGCCAACGATCAGGACGAGGCCGTTGCAGTGACCGCGCGCATCGACGAGGGCGTGCCGGTGCACGCAGGCGCCGCGGCCTACATCAAGCGCAACCTGGTCACCGGCATCGCGGCGGTTGAAATCAACAATGGCCCGGCCGACGCGCCGCTGCTTGACAAGGTGCCCAAGGGTGAACGCTATCCGGTCATCGCCGAGGGCAGTTCCGACATCGACAAGGTCGCCACCGCGGTGTCCCGTCTGGCGGAAAACGGCGCGCAGGTCGTGGAGCGCATGAACATCTTGCTGTCCGATGAAAACCAGCGCGCCATCTCGCAGACCCTGGCCAATCTCAACGAACTGTCCGGCCATCTGGCCGCCAACAAGCAGAGTCTCGATGCCGTGGTGCAGGGCATCCGTGACGCCTCCGACGAATTCCGCTTTGCCGGCGCCAGCATCAGCCAGGCCGCCACCCGCGCCGAGGGCAGCATCGTCGGAGTGGGGAACAACGCCGAGGCCGCACTGCAGGAGGCCAGGGTTGCGATGGAAAAACTGCAGCGCGACGCCAGCCTGATTTCCGGGCAAATCCAGCAACTCACCGAAACCAGCACGCTGGAACTGACCAACGTCAGCCGCGACGTGCGCACCAGTGCCGATACCCTCACCACCGCCGGGCAGCGCCTGTCCAACCCGCGCGCCATCCTGTTCGGTCCCGGCCAGCAGCAACTGGGCCCTGGAGAAAAACTGCAATGAAACCCGCCCTTGTCCTTGCCGCGCTGAGCCTGATGCTCACCGGCTGTTTCAGCTTCGGCGAAAAGTCCAACACGCCCGCCATGGTGTATTACGTGCTGAGTGATCCGGCACCTGCTGTCGAACCCAGACCGCCGCGCGCAGACGCCCTAAAGGACTCCGATCCCCTACGTATCGCGCGTGTGGAATCGTCTGCCCCACAAGGGGACTCCGATTCTCTACGGGCTGAAGCCCGTGAGAGATCGTATGCGCCGACCCTGCTGGTGCTCGACACCACCACCGGCGGTTTTTACGATACCGACCAGCTCATCTTCAGCCGCAGTGCTTCAACCCGCGGCCAATACCAGTTCGCACGCTGGACCGAACGCCCCGGCAAGCGCTTTGCCGATCTGATGCGCGCCCGGCTCGATCGCCTGGGGACTTACCACGTCGCCACCCCTGGCGGCTATGTGCGGGGAGACGTGCTGCTGGATACCGAACTGGTCGAGTTCTATCACGACGCTACCAGCGAACCCGGCCAGGTTCGTCTGGTGCTGCGCGCCGATCTGGTGGACCTGAAACAGCGCACCCTGCTGGGCCGCCGCGTATTCGAGCAGCAGGTGCCGCTGGCGACCTACGACGCGGCCGGTGCCGCGCAGGCGTCGAACCTCGCGGTCAGCCATGCGCTCGACGAGCTCACCGCCTGGCTCGCCTCGCTGCAATTAGCACCTACAATCAATAAGGCATCGCCCACAACAAAAGGAGAGAGACCATGAAGCGCCTGCTTGCAGCCCTGTGCCTGTGTTCCATCGTGGGCGTCACCCACGCCGAAATCTCGCAAAAATTCGGTTCGCTCGAAATCCACTACAACGCCCTGACCACCGACGAACTGCTGCCTGAGGTTGCGCGCGCCTACAAGATCGAGCGCAGCAAGACGCGCGGACTGGTCACGATGTCGATACTGAAACCGAACAAGGTCGGTGCGTTGACGCCGGTGCCGGCCAAACTCACCGTCTATGCCACCAATCTCAACCAGCAACTGGCCAATGTCGAGATGCGCGAGATCAAGGAAGGCACGGCGATTTACTATCTGGGCGAATTCCGCGTTGCCCCGCCGGACACGCTGAAGTTCACCGCCACCGTGGAGGTGGCCGGCGAGCCGAAACGCGAGATGGTCTTCAACCAGAAGTTCTACAAGTAAGCACGTCCCGCACAGCCCTGGATTCAGGGCAGTTTTTTGCCTGACGGCCCAGTTTCAGGCGTTCGAAAACGCCGAATACCCGAGCGTCAGCAGCCCCCACACGCCGAAGCCCGCCACCGTCAGACCCGCCGTGCGGCGCACCCATCGCTGCTGCATGAAAGGCTGGATCTGCCGCGCGAACAGACCCATGCCCAGCAGGTTGGGCAGCGTGCCGAGGCCGAACGCCAGCATCAGCGCCGCACCCGAGGTGGCGCTGCCCGCCGCCAGCGCGGACACCAGCACCGAATACACCAGCCCGCATGGCAGCCAGCCCCAGGCCATGCCGGCCAGCAGCGCCTGCGGCAGCGATTTCACCGGCAGCAGCTTCTGGAACAGTGGTTTCACCCGGCGCCACAGCGCGCCGCCGGCGCGCTCGAACACCAGCACCCACTGGTTGAATCCGGCCAGATACAGACCGAGCAGGATCATCACGATCTGCGCCAGCACAAACAGCAGCGTCTGCACCGGCAGGAACTCCGCCAGCTTGAGCGAGGCGCCGAGCGCCCCCGCCAGCGCGCCGAACAGCACATAGGACGACACCCGTCCCAGGTTGTAGGCCAGATGCATCCTGAACGGTGGCGTGCTGCCGTCGGCACGGAAGGAGAATGCAGCGACGATGCCGCCGCACATGCCGACGCAATGCACGCCGCCGAGAAGTCCGGCGAGCAGGGCGGTGAGGAGGGAAAATTCGATCATGGTCGTTTACACAAGAGACGGCAGACAAGGAGGTGCCCTAAGCCCGCTTATCCCCGGCTCCTTTTTGTACAAGCTGGTCTGCTTGTCGACCCACCAGCCACACCAGCAACAACACCGGAATCCCGATCAACGCGGTGCCGGTGAAGAAGTTCGCCCAGCCCCAGGCATCGACGAACTCGCCGGAAAAGCCCGCGATGAACTTGGGCAGCAGCAGCATCACCGAGGTGAACAGCGCGTACTGCGTGGCCGAATACGCCTGGTTCACCAGGCCGGAGAGGTAGGCAACGAAGGCGCTTGATGCGATGCCCGCGGAAAGGTTGTCAGCCGACACCGTGAACACCAGCGCGCCGACGTCATGCCCGCGTCCGGCCAGCCACACGAACAGCAGGTTGGTCGCTGCAGACAGCACCGCGCCCAGGAACAGCGTGCGCATCACGCCCATGCGCATCACCAGGAGGCCGCCGAGGCCCGCGCCGGCGATAGTCATGATGACGCCGTATACCTTGGAGACGGTGGCGACTTCGTCCTTGGTGAAGCCCATTTCCTGGTAGAAGGGATTGCTCATCACCCCCATCACCACGTCCGAGATGCGGTAGACGGCGATCAGCGCCAGCATCAGCACGGCCTGCCATTTGTAGCGCTGGATGAAATCGATGAAGGGCGACAGCACCGCGCTGTGGAACCACGCCGTGGCAGTTAGCAGCCAGCCGGTCAGCCCGGCCGCGGCGAAGCGTTCCCGCGTGTGCGCCTCGCGCTCGGTGGTGACGCTGGAAATCTTCTTTTCCGGCTCGCGGATGATCAGCGTGGTGAGGATGCCCACCGCCATCAGTGCCGCCATCACCGTGTACGCCACCTGCCAGGGACGGAAATCGTAGGTCGCCTCGGACGGGTCGACGCTTGCCGCGATCCACAGCACCCCCGCGCCGGCCGTGATCATCGCGATGCGGTAGCCCGCCTGATAGGTCGCCGCCATCGCGCCCTGCTTCTCGATTTCCACCGCCTCGATGCGGTAGGCGTCGAGCGCGATGTCCTGCGTCGCCGAGGCGAAGGCCACCGCCAGTGCGAAGAACACCGTATGCGTCAGGTTCAGCACCGGGTCCGTGTTCGCCATCCCCAAGAGCGCCAGCGCGATGCAGATCTGCGACAGCAGCAGCCACGCCCTCCGCTTGCCCAGCTGCGCCGTGAGGAAGGGCAGCGGCAGCCGGTCCACCAGCGGCGACCACAGAAACTTGAAGCCGTACGCCAGCCCCACCCAGCTCAAGTGCCCGATCGTCGCGCGCGCGATGCCCGCTTCCGACAGCCAGAATGACAGCGTGCCCAGCACCAAGAGCAGCGGCAGCCCGGCCGAAAAGCCGAGGAATAGCATGCCGACGACGCGCGGGTGGGTGTAGACCGCGAGGGCGGCAAGCCAGGGGTGGGCGCGTACGGTCATGGTGCGTAATCGTAATCGACGATCAGTGGCGCATGGTCGGAAAAGCGCTGGTCCTTGTAGACGCTGGCGGATCGGGCGGTTTTCGCGATTCCGGGCGTCGCGATCTGGTAGTCGATGCGCCAGCCGACGTTCTTGGCCCAGGCCTGTCCGCGGTTGCTCCACCAGGTGTAGGCCTCGCCGGTGTGTTCGGGATAGAGGCTGCGGTAGACGTCGACCCAGCCGAGTTCGTCGAACAGCCGGGTCATCCAGGCGCGCTCCTCGGGCAGGAAGCCGGAGTTCTTCTGGTTGGATTTCCAGTTCTTCAGGTCGATTTCCCTGTGGGCGATGTTCCAGTCGCCGCAGATGACGATTTCGCGGCCGCATTTGACTAGCCTTTCCAGATGCGGGAAGAAGGCATCGAGGAAGCGGAATTTGGCCTGCTGGCGTTCGTCACTAGAGGAGCCAGAGGGCTGGTAGAGCGAGATGACGGCCAGCTTGCCGTAGTCGACTTCGATGTAGCGACCTTCCTGGTCGAATTCGGGAACGCCGAGGCCTTCGATGATGTGCTGCGGCGCCTGACGGGTATAGACGCCGACGCCGCTGTAGCCTTTTTTCTCGGCGTAGTGGAAGGCGCCGGTCAGACCGTCGCACTGGATGAATTCGGGCTTGAGGTCGGCGGCCTGCGCCTTGAGTTCCTGTACGCAGACGACGTCGGCGCCTTGCGTGGGCAACCAGTCGAAAAAGCCTTTGGTGGCGGCAGAGCGGATGCCGTTGAGGTTGGCCGATATAATTCGCATCGCGTTTATTTATTCAAGAAAAGTCAGGAAATGTCCGATTACAAAGCCGAGTTTGTGGAATTCGCCATCGCATCGCAGGTACTGTGTTTTGGCGAGTTCAAGACCAAGGCGGGGCGCATGAGCCCCTACTTTTTTAATGCGGGGCTGTTCAACGACGGCGACAAGCTGAAACGGCTGGGCGAATTTTACGCGAAAGCCATCGTCGACTCGGGGATTGCGTTCGACGTACTGTTCGGCCCGGCCTACAAGGGCATTCCGCTGGCGGCGAGCATTGCGATTGCGCTGGCGGGCTTGGGTAAAAACGTGCCGTACGCATACAACCGCAAGGAAGCCAAGGACCACGGCGAAGGCGGCACGGTGGTCGGCGCGAAACTGCAGGGCCGCGTGCTGATCGTCGACGACGTGATCTCGGCGGGCACTTCGGTGCGCGAGTCGGTGGACCTGATCCGCCATGCGGACGCAGAGCCGGCCGGGGTGGTGATCGCGCTGGATCGCATGGAGCGCGGCACCGGGGAGAAGTCCGCGGTGCAGGAAGTACGCGAACAATATGGCATTCCGGTGGTGGCCGTGGTCACGCTGGACAATCTGGTGGAGTTTCTGGAACGTGATGCGAACCGACAAACTGAATTGCAGGCCGTGGCAGGGTATCGCGCAAGGTATGGCGTTTAGCCTGCTGACCCTCGCCCTGCTGCTGAGCGTAGGCACCGCGCAGGCGACGATGTACCGCTGGGTGGACGGCAACGGCCGCGTGCACTACAGCGACACGCCGCCGACAACCTATCAGAAGAGCGGCGGCGCCGAGATGAACAAGCAGGGCCAGGTGATCCGGCGCACGCAATCCGAGGCGGAACGCCGTGCAGAGGCCGAACGCCAGACCGAGCAGAAGCGGATTGAGGCGGAACAGAATAAACAGGCGCAGCTCGATCGCGCGCTGATGTCGACCTACACCACCGAAGCGGAAATCGACCTGGCGCGCGACCGCGCGCTGGAGCATCACAAGCTGGCGATCAAGGGTGCCGAAATCCGCGGCAAGGCGGTGGAGGCGAATCTGACCGAACTGAAAACGCGCATTGCCAATATTGAAAAGGCAGGCCGCCCGGTGGGCAGCGGCCTGAAGGAACAGCTGGAACAGGCCAGTCGGGAACACCTGGAACTGAAGCGCACCATCCAGGGCAACGAAGAGGCGATGATGCAGGTGCGCGAGAAATACGCGGCCGACAAGATGCGCTTCCGTGAGTTGGCCGGCAAGCAGTAATAACCAGCCGTCGTTTTTGCCGCGCTTCGGCGGCGGATGTCCGGATCGGATTGGAGCGAATTGGCGGGGATGCCCCGCCACTTCGCTCTGTTCAATTCTGCAGCTTGGCTTTCAGCAGGTCGTTGACCTGCGCCGGATTGGCCTTGCCTTTGCTGGCTTTCATCACCTGGCCGACCAGGGCGTTGAAGGCCTTGTCCTTGCCGGAACGGAATTCCTCGACCGACTTCGGATTGGCGGCCAGCACGTCGTCGATGATCTTTTCCAGTTCTCCGGAATCGGACATCTGCTTCAAGCCGCGCGCTTCGATGATGGCATCGACTTCGCCGGCACCTTCCCACAAGCCTTCGAACACCTGCTTGGCGAGCTTGCCCGAGAGCGTGCCATCCTGGATGCGGGCGATCAGCGTGCCGAGCTGGGCGGCGGAGACCGGGCTTCGCGCGATGTCGAGCTCGGCCTTGTTCAACGCTGCCGAGAGCTCACCCATCACCCAGTTGGCGGCGAGTTTGGGCTGTCCTGATTTTTGGGCGGCAGCCTCGAAGTAGGCGGCGAGCGCGCGCGAACCCGTAAGCACCGCCGCGTCGTAGACCGACACGCCGTAGTCGCGCTGGAAGCGCGCCTGCATCGCGGTGGGCAGTTCGGGCAGACCGGCGCGCACCGTTTCGATCCAGGCTTCGTCGAGTTTCACCGGCAGCAGGTCGGGGTCGGGGAAGTAACGGTAGTCGTGCGCGTCTTCCTTGCTGCGCATCATGCGCGTCTCGCCGGTGTCGGGGTCGAACAGCACGGTGGCCTGCTCGATCCGGCCGCCGTCCTCCAGCGTCTCGATCTGCCAGCGCACTTCGTAGTCGATGGCCTGCTGCAGAAACTTGAAGGAGTTGAGGTTCTTGATCTCGCGGCGGGTGCCGAATTCGGCTTGACCCAGCGGACGCACCGAAACGTTGGCGTCGACGCGGAAGCTGCCTTCCTGCATGTTGCCGTCGCAGATGCCGATCCAGGTCACCAGGGTGTGCAACGCGCGGGCGTAGGCCACGGCCTCGGCGCTGGAGCGCATTTCCGGCTCGGAGACGATCTCCAGCAGCGGCGTGCCGGCGCGGTTGAGATCGATGCCGGTCATGCCGTGGAAATCTTCGTGCAGCGACTTGCCGGCATCCTCCTCCATGTGGGCGCGGGTGAGGTGAACGGTTTTTTCTTCGCCATCCACCACGATGGTCAGTGCGCCGCCCTCGACGATGGGCTTGGCCAGCTGGCTGATCTGGTAGCCCTTGGGCAGATCGGGGTAGAAGTAGTTCTTGCGGTCGAACACGTTGACGCGGTTGAGCGTCGCGCCGACCGCCAGGCCGAACTTGATTGCGCACTCCACTGCGCCGCGGTTCAGCACCGGCAGCACACCGGGCAGCGCGATGTCCACCGCGCTCGCCTGCGTGTTGGGGGCGGCACCGAAGGCGGTGCTACTGCCGGAGAAAATCTTCGACTGGGTGGCGAGCTGGGTGTGGACTTCCAGCCCGATGACGGTCTCCCACTTCATTTCAGGCCCTCCGGTTGGCGGCTGTGCCAGTCGGTGACGCGCTGGTACTGATGCGCGACGTTGAGCATTTTCGCCTCGGAAAAATAGTTGCCGACCAGCTGCAGGCCGATCGGCAGGCCCTTGCTGTCGAAGCCGCACGGCAGCGACATGCCGGGCAGGCCGGCGAGGTTGGCGGGGATGGTGTAGAGGTCGTTCAGATACATCTCGACCGGGTCGTCGGATTTCTCGCCGAGCTTGAACGCGGTGCCGGGCGCGGTGGGGCCGAGGATGACGTCGCAGGCCTTGAAGGCCTCGCCGAAGTCGTCGGCGATCAGGCGGCGGATTTTCTGCGCCTGCAGGTAATAGGCGTCGTAGTAGCCGTGGGAGAGCACGTAGGCGCCGATCATGATGCGGCGCTTCACCTCTGCGCCGAAGCCCTGCGCGCGGGTCTTGCAGTACATGTCGTCGAGGCTGGTGTACTCCGGCGCGCGGTAGCCGTAGCGCACGCCGTCGAAGCGCGACAGGTTGGACGAGGCTTCGGCGGGAGCCAGCACATAGTAGACGGGGATGGCGAGCTTGGAGTTGGCGAGCGAGATCTCGACGGTCGTCGCGCCGAGTTTCTGAAGATCGGCCACCGCGGCTTCGACTGCCGCTGCGACTTCGTTGTTGAGGCCCTCGGCGAAGAACTCGCGCGGCAAGCCGACGCGCAGGCCGGTTAGGGGCTTGTCCAGATCGCGCGTGTAGTCTTCCTTCTCGCGTTCCAGGCTGGTCGAGTCCTTGGGGTCGAAGCCGGTCATCACGTTCAAGAGCAGCGCGCAGTCGTCGGCCGAAGGCGCCATCGGGCCTGCCTGATCGAGGCTGGAGGCGAACGCGATCATGCCGTAGCGCGACACCAGGCCGTAGGTGGGCTTGAGCCCGGTGATGCCGCACAACGCCGCCGGCTGGCGGATCGAGCCACCGGTGTCGGTGCCGGTGGCGGCGGGCGCCATGCGCGCGGCCACGCAAGCGGCGGCGCCGCCCGATGAGCCGCCGGGCACGTAGGCGGGGTTCCAGGGGTTTTTCACCGCGCCGTAATAGCTGGTCTCGTTGGATGAGCCCATGGCGAACTCGTCCATGTTGGTCTTGCCCAGGCTCGGCATGCCGGCGGCCTTGAAGCGCTGGATCACGTGGGCGTCGTAGGGCGCGATGAAGTTGTGCAGCATTTTCGAGCCGCAGGTGGTGAGCCAGCCTTCGGTGCAGAAGATGTCCTTGTGCGCGATCGGCACGCCGGTGAGCGGCCCCGCCTGGCCGGCGGCGATGAGGGCATCGGCGGCGGCGGCCTCGATCAGGGTCTTTTCGGCATCCACCGTGATGAAGGCGTTGATCGCCGGGTTCAGCGCGGCGATGCGGTCGAGATAGGTCTGGGCGAGCTCGCGGCTGGAGATCTGCTTGCCGGCAAGCTGCGCGGCAAGCGCGGAAAGGGAGGTGTCAGGCATGACTTAACTTACTCGATGACTTTGGGCACGAGATACAAGCCGTTTTCGACCGCCGGGGCCACGGCCTGAAAGTCGGCGTGGCGGTCGGTTTCGGTCGCCACGTCGTCACGCAGGCGTTGATAGACCTCCTGCGCGTGGGCCATCGGGCTGACTTCGCGGGTGTCCACCGCCTGCATGGTCGCAATGAGGTCAAAAATGCTGTTGAGCTGGGCCTGCGTGGCCTGCGCCTCGGCATCGCTGATTTCTATGCGCGCTAGGCGGGCGATGCGTTTGACGTCGTCCGGGGTGAGGGACATGGAAGGACCTGAATACTTACGGGAATGAAGCCCGTTAGGGTATCATAGCCCCCTTGTTTTTTCTGCCCTTTCGCCCGCCCGACGCGGGTGTTGCCGCCACCATGTTCAAGTTCTTCACCAAGTACTTTTCCACCGATCTCGCCATCGACCTCGGTACTGCCAACACGCTGATCTACGTGCGCGATCGTGGCATCGTGCTGGACGAGCCCTCGGTGGTGTCGATCCGCACCGACGCGGCGGCCGGCGGCAAGCGCACGGTACAGGCGGTGGGGGCGGAAGCCAAGCTGATGCTGGGGCGTACCCCCGGCAACCTGCAGGCGATCCGGCCGATGAAGGATGGCGTGATCGCCGACTTCACCGTGACCGAGCAGATGCTCAAGTATTTCATCAAGAAGGTGCACGACACCCGCATGCTGCGCCCCAGCCCGCGCATCATCATCTGCGTGCCGTGCGGCTCGACCCAGGTGGAGCGGCGTGCGATCCGCGAATCGGCGATCGGTGCCGGCGCGCGCCAGGTCTATCTGATCGAGGAACCGATGGCGGCGGCGATCGGCGCCGGCATGCCGGTGGCCGAAGCGACGGGCTCGATGGTCGTCGACATCGGCGGCGGCACCACTGAGGTCGGCGTGATCTCCCTCGGCGGCGTGGTCTACGCCAACTCGGTGCGCGTCGGTGGCGACCGCATGGACGAGGCCATCATCAGCTACATCCGCCGCAACTACGGCATGCTGATCGGCGAGGCGACCGCCGAGCAGATCAAGAAGAAAATGGGCTCGGCCTTCCCCGGTGCCGAAGTGCTGGAAATGGAAGTCAAGGGCCGCAGCCTGGCCGAAGGCGTGCCGCGCAGCTTCAACGTGTCGTCCAACGAAATCCTTGAGGCGCTGACCGAGCCGCTGAATGCCATCGTGAGTGCGGTGAAGATGGCGCTGGAGCAGACGCCGCCCGAGCTCGGAGCCGACATCGCCGAAAAAGGCATGGTGCTGACCGGCGGCGGCGCGCTGCTGCGCGACCTCGACCGCCTGCTGATGGAAGAGACCGGGCTGCCGGTGATTGTCGCCGACGACCCGCTGACCTGCGTGGTGCGGGGTTCCGGGCGTGCCCTGGAAGAAATGGACAAGCTGGCATCGGTCTTCACCAACGAGTGAACGCCGCGGCACTCGGCATCGTGAACAGGGGCAGCTGATGGCAGTGCCCGGTCAGCTCACGTTCACCCGCCGGCTGGGACCGACGGCACGCCTGCTGATCTGGCTGCTGATCGGTCTGGGGTGTGCTGTGCTCGATAGCCGTTATCACATGCTCGATGGTCTGCGCAGCGGGATTTCGCTGCTGCTGCAGCCGGTGCGCGAGACCCTTCGTGCGCCCTCCGAGGTCGCCGCCGAACTCGGCGGTTTCTTTACCCGCCACCGCCTCCTGCAGAAAGAACGCGATACCCTGCAGGCTGAGCGTGCGCAGCTCCTGGTCAGCGTGAATGCCGCGAAGGAACTGCGTCGCGAAAACGCCGAATTACGTGCCTTGCTGCAGATGAAAACCCGCCCCGGCCAGCAGGTGGTGCATGCCGCCCAGATGTATCAGGGACATGACTGGTTTGCCCAACGCATCACGCTGGATCAGGGGGGGCGTGCTGGCTTGCGCAGTGGCCTGCCGGTCGTCGATGCCACCGGACTGGTGGGGCAGGTGACGCGGGTCTATCCGGGGTCGAGCGAGGTGACGCTGGTCAGCAGCCGTGAGCAGCTGACCCCGGTGTTCATCGAACGCACCGGCCAGCGCGGGCTGGCTGCCGGCAGCGGGCAAAGCCAGCTGGAACTGCGCTATATGCCGGCACAGACCGACATCCGGCCGGGCGATCGCCTGCTGACATCGGGTATCGACCGGGTCTATCCGGCCGGCATTCCGGTGGCGCGAGTCAGCCGGGTTTCCCGTTCGCAATCCGGCCCCTATCTGCGGGTGGAGTGTCTGCCGCTGGCGGGGCTCGACCGTTCGCGCGCCGTGCTGGTGCTGATCGCCGAACCGCAGGTGATCCCGCAATGAATGCGCCCAACCAGATGTTCGGTAGCTGGAGCCACATCCTCGGCAGTCTGACGCTGGCCGTGTTGCTGGAACAGCTGCCCTGGGCAGGTTGGGCTTTGGCCCTGCGGCCGGATTTTGTTCTGGTGGGCGTGCTCTTCTGGACCCTGCATCAGCCCGCGCGCATTGGTTTCGCTACGGCATTTTTCCTGGGCTTGCTGGCCGATTTTCAGGATGGTGCACTGTTCGGCCAGCATGCCATCGCGTATGTGATCGGCGTGTATCTCGTGCTGTTCCTGCGTCTGCGGTTGCTGCAGTTCGACCCGTTCCGCCAGGCGGCGCAGCTGTTTCCCATCCTGTTGACGGTGCAGCTGGCCGTGCTGCTGATGGGCTGGCTGGCGGTCAATCCGCCGGCGGGCTTGGTCATCCTGCTGCCGGTGTTCGGCAGCACGGTGCTGTGGTATCTGGTGGCGGGTTTTCTGCGTCTGTGGCATGGCAAGGGCCTGCAGGATCGGACCTGATCCACGATGAGATTCGCCACTCCGCTGAAGAACCTGGACCGTGAGCTGGCCCGTTTCCATGCGCGCCTGAAGGTGGGCGCGATTTTCGTCGCGCTGCTGGCGACCGCGCTGCTGGCGCGCGCGTTTTATCTGCAGATCATGCAGCACGAGCACTACATCCAGCGTGCCGAAAGCAACCGCATTTCGCTGGTGCCCACCGCGCCGAACCGCGGACTGATCCTGGACCGCAACGGTCGCATCCTGGCGGAAAACTATTCGGCCTATACGCTCGAGCTGACCCGCGCGCAGATGAAGGATCTCGATGCCACGCTGGCCGAGGTGGGCAAGCTGGTCGAGATTACGCCGGGACAGCTGCGGCGCTTTCGCCGCCTGTTGAGCGAGTCGCACGAGTTCGAAACCGTCCCGCTGAAAAGCAAGCTGACCGACGAGGAGGTCGCCATTCTGGCCGCCAACCGTTACCGCCTGCCGGGCGTGGAGGTGAAGGCGCGACTGTTCCGCAACTATCAGGCCGGGCCCGGCATGGCGCATGTGTTGGGTTTTATCGGCCGCATCAATGACCGCGACCTGAAAAAACTGCGCGAGGACGGTCGTGAACAGAATTACCGGGGCAGTGTCCACATCGGCAAGACCGGGCTGGAACAGAGCTACGAAACGCTGCTGCATGGCCGCACCGGATTCGACCAGATGGAGACGGACGCCAGCGGCCGCGCGGTGCGCATGCTGTCGCGTATTCCGCCGGTGCCCGGCAAGGATTTGCGCCTGCATCTGGACATCGAACTGCAGGCGGTGGCCGAACACGCGTTCGGCGATTATCTGGGCGGACTGGTGGCGCTCGACCCGAATACCGGCGGGGTGCTGGCGCTGGTCTCCAAGCCGGGATTCGATCCCAACCTGTTCGTCGACGGGATCGATCCGGAAACCTGGAAATCGCTCAACGAATCGCCCGAGCGGCCGATGGTGAACCGCGTGCTGCGCGGTATCTACCCGCCCGGCTCGACCATCAAGCCATTCATGGCGCTGGCCGGACTGGAGCTGGGGCTGCGCAAGCCGTCGGACAGCATCGTCGATCCCGGGTTTTACAGCTTGCCGAACAGCCGCCACCAGTTCCGCGACTGGAAGCGCGGCGGACACGGTGTGGTCGACCTGCGCCGATCCATTTCACAATCCTGCGATATCTACTATTACAGGCTGGCGGTCGACATGGGCATCGACCGCATGCACGACTACCTGGCGCAGTTCGGCCTGGGCGAAAAAACCGGCATCGATCTGGAAGGCGAATCGTCCGGCCTCTTGCCCTCGCGCGACTGGAAGCAGCGCCGCTGGAAGCAGACCTGGTATCCCGGCGAGACGGTGATTGCGGGCATCGGCCAGGGCTATCACCTGACCACCCCGTTGCAACTGGCGGCGGCCACCGCCATGCTGGCCAACGGCGGCAAGCGGATCGAGCCACGCCTGGTGCAGGCGGTGCGGGATCCGCTTGCCCATGTCTGGCAACAGCAGCCGGCCGGGGTGAGCGGCCAGGTAGCGATCAATCCGGCCCACCTCGCCGCGGTGCGTGAAGGCATGATGGACGTGATGCGGCCGGGCGGTACGGCTGCCGCCTCGGCGGCGGGTGCGCCGTATACGAGTGCCGGCAAGACCGGCACCGCACAGGTGGTCGGCATCAAACAGGGCGCGCGCTATGACGCCAGCCGGCTGGCCCGCGAGCATCGCGACCATGCGCTGTTCATCGCCTATGCGCCGGCCGAAAACCCCACCATCGTGGTGGCGGTGATGGTGGAGAACGGCGGCTCGGGCAGCGGCACCGCGGCGCCGATCGCGCGCGCGGTGTTCGATTATTACCTCACCGGGAAGCGTCCCGGCGACATGAAACTGGAGGCCGACGATGCCGCGGACTAGTCACTGGATCGTACGCAGGTTGAGCCACCTCGACGGCATCCTGCTGGTGCTGGTGCTACTGTTGCTCGGCATCAGCCTGGCGGTGGTGGCGAGCGCCTCAGGGCAGAGCCCGGCGCGCATCACAGGCCATCTGATCAATATCGGGCTGGCGCTGAGCGTGATGGTGGTGATGGCCAATGTGCCGCCGCACCTCCTGTCCAAGGTGGGGCCGCCGCTGTATGTGGCGGGCGTGGTGCTACTGATCGGGGTGGCGCTGTTCGGCGAGATCCGCAACGGCTCGCGGCGCTGGCTGAACCTGGGCTTCATGGCATTCCAGCCGTCTGAACTGTTGAAGCTGGCGCTGCCCTTGATGCTGGCCTGGTACTTCCAGCGCAACGAGGGTCTGCTGCGCGCCAAGCATTTTCTTGCTGGCGGCGTGATGCTGCTGCTGCCCTTCCTGCTGATTTTGCGCCAGCCCGATCTGGGCACGGCGCTGATGATCGGCGCCTCGGGCTTCTATCTGTTGTTCTTTGCCGGTCTGCCGTGGAAGGTGATCCTCGGTGGCGGTATTCTGGGGGGCGCGAGCCTGCCGGTGATGTGGGGCCTGATGCACGACTACCAGCAGCGCCGCGTGCTGACCCTGCTCGATCCCTCGTCCGATCCTCTGGGAGCCGGCTATCACATCATCCAGTCCACCATCGCGATTGGTTCGGGCGGCCTGTTCGGCAAGGGCTGGATGCAGGGAACGCAAAACCAGCTCGATTTCATTCCGGAGCGGACGACCGATTTCGTGTTTGCCGTGTTCGGCGAGGAATTCGGCCTCGTCGGTGCGATTTTTCTGGTGGGGCTGTATCTTGCGATCGTTGCGCGCGGACTGGTCATTGCGGCGCGCGCGCCGACGCTGTTCGGGCGGCTGATGGCCGCCACGCTGAGCCTCAACCTGTTCACCTATGTATTCGTCAACATGGGCATGGTGTCGGGCATTCTTCCGGTGGTGGGGGTGCCGTTGCCCTTGATGAGCTACGGGGGCACGGCGTTCGTCACCCTGCTGCTGGGAATGGGCATCCTGATGAGCGTGGCGACGCACCGCCAGCTCAATAAATCTTGACGCGATAAAATGCCATGATGAAAACGATATCGACCCCGGCCATCCTGGTCCTCGTACTTGCGCTTGCCGCGTGCACCAGCACGCCGCCTGCCAAGCAGACCTCCACGGCGCCGAAAAGCGGTGGCTACTATCTCGACGATGGCCCGGAGACCCATCCGCCGGCGAATCTGGATGCGGTTCCCGACGCGGTGCCGCGCCAAGAGCCGCTGCACCGTTATGCCAATCGACCCTACGCCGCGCTGGGCAACACCTACACGCCGCAGACCACGCGCCGTGCGCATAGCGAAGAAGGGCTGGCGTCGTGGTACGGCCGCCGTTTCCATGGCAAGAAAACCGCGTCGGGCGAGGCGTACAACATGTATGCAATGACCGCTGCCCATCCCACTCTGCCGATTCCGAGTTACGTGCGGGTCACTGCACTCGACAGCGGAAAATCGGTGGTGGTGCGCATCAACGACCGTGGACCGTTCCACAGCAAACGCGTCATCGACCTGTCGTACACCGCCGCCCATAAACTCGGCTACCTGAAGCGCGGCAGCACGCGGGTGCGGGTGGAAAGTCTTGATCCGGCCGCCTACGATACGCAGGGCGAGGCGTTCGTGGAGGGTGTCTACCTGCAGGTGGGCGCATTTTCGAACGCCGACAATGCGCGACAGCTGCTCGACCGTCTGGCGCGCGAACTCGAACTCGATGCCAGCCGCACTCGTCTGGTGCTCAACGGTACGCTGCACCGCGTGCAGCTCGGGCCCTATCCCAGCGACGATGCCGCGCATTCGGATCGTGCGCTGTTGCGGGAACGTCTCGCCCTGAATGCAGTCCTGGTCAGACGCGATTGATGAATAAAAGGTCAGGCATGAAGTTTTTCTGGGTGGGGCTGGCGCTCCTGTTTTCTGCAACGGCATGGGCGGCACCCGCCGGCATCACGGCGCGCGCCTGGGTGGTGATCGATGAGGCGAGCGGACGCGAGCTGGCCGGGCATCAGGCCGACCTGCCGCTGGCACCGGCTTCGCTGACGCAGTTGATGACGGCCTACGTGCTGCTGGACGACATCCGCAGGAACAAACTGAGCCTGGGCGAGACGCTGACCGTGCCGGAAGCCGCTACCCAGGCCGACGGTGCGCGCGTCTTCCTCAAGGCAGGCGAGCAAGTGAGCGTCGACACCCTGTTGCAGGCGATGCTGGTGCAGTCGGCCAGCGACGCCACGCTCACACTGGTGACGGCGGTCGACGGCAGCGAAGCGGCGTTTGTCGGGCGCATGAACCGCGAAGCCAAGCGGCTCGGCATGACGAAGAGCCGGTTCATGAATGCCAGCGGATTGACCCAGCCGGGGCATGAATCGAGTGCGCGCGATCTCGCCCTGCTGGCGCGCGCGCTGGCGCGCGATTTCCCCGACCGGCAGGCTTTTTTCAAGCAAAAGGAACTGGATTTCAAAGGCATCACGTATTACAACGCCAACCGCCTGCTGTGGCGCGACAGCACGGTGACCGGGCTCAAGGTCGGGCGCACGGTCCAGGCCGGTTTCTGCATGGCGGCGTCGGCCCAGCGCGGCGACCAGCGCCGCATCGCCGTGGTGCTGGGCGGGCGGTCCGATGCGCAGCGCACCCAGGATGCCCTGCGCCTGCTGAATTACGGTTTCGAGAATTTCGACAGCATCCGGCTTTACCGTGCGCGGCAGCCCGTCAAGGTGGTCAACCTCTATCGCGGGGCGCGTGCGTCGGTGAGCATGGGGTTTGCGCAGGATTTCCATGTGCTGTTGCCGCGCGGCAGTGCGGCGCGCGTCCAGGCGGAAGTCATCACCCAGCAGCCGATCGTCGCGCCGGTACGCAAAGGGCAGCGTATGGGCACCCTGCGGCTGGCGATCGACGGCAAGCCGATCGGTGACTACGCCCTGGTTGCGCTGCACGACGTCGCCGTGGCCGGCATCTTCGGCCGCGGCTGGGACTCGATCCGGCTTTTCTTCGGTCGATGAGCGTTTATCTCAACGGCCAGTTCCTGCCGCTCGCCGACGCGAAGATTTCGGTGCTCGACCGCGGCTTCGTGTTCGGTGACGGCGTCTACGAGCTGGTGCCGGTGTACTCGAAAAAGCCGTTCCGGCTCGAAGAACACCTGCGCCGCCTGCAGGGCAGCCTCGACGGCATTCGCCTCGCGAATCCGCACGACATGGTCGGGTGGCGCGACCTGATTCTCAAGCTGATCGCGCTGCAGGACTTTGCCGACCAGTCGCTCTACATCCAGGTGACGCGCGGGGTCGCCCCGCGCGACCACGCCTTCCCCAAGGGCGTGCCGCCGACCGTCTTCATGTTCGTGCAGCCGCTGGTGACCGCCACCCCCGAACAAAAGGCCGCCGGTGTGTGCGCCGTCACCGCTACCGACAACCGCTGGCTGCGCTGCAATATCAAGGCGATCTCGCTGCTGGCCAATATCCTGCTGCGTCAGCAGGCGGTGGACGCCGGCTGTGCCGAGACCGTGATGCTGCGCGACGGCTTTTTGACCGAAGGTGCGGCGAGCAACATCTTCGTGGTGAAGGACGGCGTGCTGCGGGCGCCGCCGCCATCGAACCTCATGCTCACCGGCATCACCTACGATGTGGTGCTGGAACTGGCTGCGGCGCACGGCATCCCGCACGAGGTGCGTGCGATATCCGAGGCGGAGGTGCGTGATGCCGACGAGCTGTGGATGACCTCGTCCACCAAGGAGGTCATGGCCATCGTGCAGCTCGACGGCGAACCGGTCGGCGCCGGCGTGCCGGGGCCGCTGGCGCAGCGGATGGAGGCGCTGTACCAGACGTTCAAGCAACAGGTGATGCGCGCATGAGCGAACACGAGACGCTGCTGCAATTCCCCACCGACTTTCCAATCAAGATCATGGGCGAGCGGCGCGACGATTTTGCGCAGACCATGGTCGAGCTGGTGCAGCGCCATGCGCCCGACTTCCGGGCCGAAACCGTCGAGATGCGGGCGTCCAGCAGCGGCAACTATCTCTCGCTGACCTGCGTGGTGCGCGCCACCTCGAAAGCCCAGCTCGACGCCTTGTATCGCGAGATCACCGCGCATCCGTGGGTGAAGATGGCGCTGTGAGGGGTCAGAATTCAGGGGGCAGGATTCAGGGGGCCGAGGCAGTCGTCCGCAACCTTGGCCGGGTTGAATACGAGCCGACCTGGAAGGCGATGCAGGAGTTTACTGCGCGGCGCACGCCCGACACGCCCGATGAGCTGTGGCTGCTTGAGCACCCGCCGGTCTACACCCAGGGACAGGCCGGCCGCGCCGAGCACCTGATCGCCGCCACCGACATTCCCGTCGTACCGATCGACCGCGGCGGCCAGATCACCTATCACGGGCCGGGTCAGGTCGTGGCCTATGTGCTGATCGACCTGCGCCGGCGCGGCTACGGCATTCGCGAACTGGTGACGCGCATGGAGCAGGCGGTGATCGACTTGCTGGCGGCGCATGGCGTTGTCGCCACGCGGCTGGCCGGGGCGCCCGGCGTGTATGTCGACGGCGCCAAGATCGCCGCGCTCGGCCTGCGCGTCAAGCACGGCTGCACCTATCATGGCCTGGCGTTCAACGTCGACATGGACTTGACGCCGTTTGCCGCCATCAACCCTTGTGGCTATGCAGGCATGCGGGTGACGCAATGCCGCGCTCTCGGCGTGGGTCTGAGCCTGCAGCAGGCGGAGCAGGCGCTTACTCAGGCCTTGCTGGCCGCGATCTATTCTTGACCGATTTGGTCGGTTATTAGTATTCTTTGAACTTCTAATGGAGTGATTCATGAGCACCGACACCCTGCCGTCCGACCCCAAGCTCCTGATGCGCTCGATCATCCAGCGCATCGCCACCGGCCCTGATCTGTCCAAGGACATCAGCCGCGCCGAGGCGCATCTGGGCACCAAGGCCATCATCGACAACGTGATCGATCCGGTGCAGGTCGGCATCTATTTCATCGCCCTGCGCATGAAGCGCGAGACGATGGATGAGAACCGCGGCGTGCTCGACGCGGTGCTCGAAACCACTCGGCGTGTCACCGCCGAGGTCGACGAGGTGGTCGACATCGGCGACCCCTACGATGGCTACAATCGCTGCCTGCCGGCCGCGCCTTTCCTCGGCCCGCTGCTGGCCGAATTCGGCGTACATGTCGTCACGCATGGCCTCGACAAGGTCGGCCCCAAATATGGGGTGACCGCGCGCCACGTGCTGGAAGCCGCCGGCGTGCCGGTGAACCTGAGTCCTGCCGAAGCCGCCGCGCGACTGGCCGATCCTGCACTGGGCTGGACCTACATCGACCAGGCGCAGTCCAATCCCGGCATGCACAATCTCACCCCCCTGCGTGCGCAGATGATCAAGCGTCAGGTGCTGACCACGGTCGAAGTGCTGTCCAAACCCATCGCCGGCAGAAAGCTGACCCATTTCGTGACCGGCTACGTGCACAAGCCCTATCCGCCGGTGTACGCTGACCTCGCGCGCGAGGCCGGATTCGATACGGCCTGCATTGTGCGCGGCGTCGAGGGCGGCGTGATCCCTTCGCTGCGCCAGACCGGCAAGTATTTCCACTACCATGACCGCGGCGCAGAAATCGAAGCGACCGTCGACCCGGTGGCGCTCGGCATCGACCAGCCCGTACGCGCCGTGCCACTGCCTGGCAGCGTGGCGACCGAGGAAGGCGCGGACGAAATCGTCGCCGCCATCGACATCAAGGCCACCGCGCATGCCGCCGCCGAAGCCGGCATCCTGGCGCTCAAAGGCGACAAGGGCGCGACCTACGATTCGCTCGTGCTGGCGGGCTCCATCATCCTGCACCACGTCGGCAAGGCGGCCAGCGTTCCAGAAGCCGCCGCGCAAATCCGCGCGGTGCTGGATTCCGGCCGCGCAGTGGCCAGAGTGAAGTGATGGGCGATTTTGTGGCCATCGCCGCCGCCGACGAGCTCAAGCCGGCGCAGATGAAGCGCGTTGTCGTCGACGGCAAGCGCCTGTTGCTGTGCAACTCGAACGGCACGCATTACGTCGTCGACGAAATGTGCAGCCACGAGGACTATTCGCTGTATCTCGGTTGCATCAAGGACGGCAAGATCAAATGCTCGCTGCACGGCAGCTATTTCGATCTCACCACCGGCCAGCCCACCTGCGATCCCGCCGACGAGCCGATCAAAACCTATCCGGTGAAACTTGAAGCCGGGCAGGTTTGGGTCAAGGCCTGATCATTTCCTGAGCCGTTCCTGTATCGCCCGGACGAGTTCCGGGTGGTCGAACTCGCGCCCGCCGATGGCGCTGGCGACGATGCGTCCCTGCTTGTCGACCAGGAAGGTGGTCGGCAGTCCCGCCACTTTCCATGCCTGCATGGTGCGGCTGTGGGTGTCGAGCAGGATGGGGAAGGTCGGCAGGGTGTCGAGCTGGCCGGTGAAGCTGTCGATGGTGTCGGCATCCTCGCCCACGTCCACCGCCAGCACGCTGAAGGCTTCACCTTTGAGCGCCTGCGACAGGCGTTCCATCGACGGCATTTCACGGCGGCACGGCGGACACCAGGTGGCCCAGAAATTGATCAGCACCACACGACCCTTGAGTTGGGCGAGGTCGTGCAATCGCCCATCGAGGCCCTGCAGTTTGAGCGCCGGCGCGGGCTTGGGTGCCTGCTGCGTCAGGCTGTGGGACAGGGGCGGAAGGTCGGCAGCCTGCGTCGCGGCTGCCAGGCCGAACACACAGCACGCGGCCAGCGCCGCGCCCGATGCGAATTTACGAATTTTCATCTGCACACCTCACCTGTTCGAGTTTTCCTGTATGGGTGTTGCCGCCCGCACGCCAGACAAAGCGCAGGTCGAATCGACCGCCGCGCGGCACGCTATAGGTTGTCATGCCCTGGTTCCAGTCGCCCGGCGCAAAGCTTTGCGTAGTGGGAAACTGCGCCCAGGTGAAGGCGATGCGCGCCGATTCGGCAACGCCCAGCTGTTTCCAGATGCGTTCCCACTCGGTTTTGCTGCGGAGGGTGCGCGGCGGCTGCCCGGCCGCTTCATAGCGCCAGTTGGCCAGCCGGTGCTGGATCGGCGTGTCGCCGATATTGCGCACCACCGTCATGAAGACGCATTCGCCGGCGTAGCGTTCCGTCGCCTCGGACGTGAAGCCACGGGCCTGATAGAAGGCCCGTGCCTGATCCGGGCTGATCTGGGTCAGGCGCACCTGGATGCCGGCGGTTTCGGTTTGCCACGTGGTGAGCCCGGTTTCGGCATCCACGCTGGAATCGGTGCCGGCATGGGACGCGGCACTCCACACGGCCAGCAGGGTCAGGGTCGAAAGGCGCATAGGCTAAAATTCAGATAGTTGAAATTCCCAACATTGCTCCGAGCACATTATGGCAGACCCCATCCAGCACAAAGGCGCTGCGAAGACCGCGCGCATCCCGATCAAGATCGTGCCGCAGCCGCGTATGCGCCTGCCGTCATGGATCCGTGCCAAGTCGCCGAACGTGCCGAACGTGGCGCGGCTGAAAGGCATCCTGCGCGAGGCGAAGCTGCACACCGTGTGCGAAGAGGCCTCGTGTCCCAACCTCGGCGAATGCTTCGGCCACGGTACCGCCACTTTCATGATCCTCGGCGACCTGTGCACGCGGCGCTGCCCGTTCTGCGACGTCGGCCACGGCACGCCATTGCCGCCGGACGTCGACGAGCCGCGTCATCTGGCCGAGACCATCGCGCTGATGGCGTTGAAATACGTGGTGATCACCAGCGTCGACCGCGACGACCTGCGCGACGGCGGCGCCGATCATTTTGCGCGGTGCATTGCGGCCGTGCGCGAAGCTTCACCGGCCACCCGCATCGAAATTCTCACCCCGGATTTTCGCGGCCGCCTCGACAAGGCGCTCGACATGCTCGACACCGCGCTGCCCGACGTGATGAACCACAATCTGGAAACCGTGCCGCGCCTGTACAAGGCGGCGCGTCCGGGCGCCGACTACGCGCATTCGCTGAAATTATTGAAGGATTTCAAGGCGCGCCACCCCAGTATCCCAACCAAGTCCGGCCTGATGCTGGGTCTGGGCGAGGAGGACGACGAAATCCTGCAGGTGATGCGTGACCTGCGCGCGCACGACGTCGACATGCTCACCCTCGGGCAGTACCTGCAGCCCTCGCAGCACCATCTTCCGGTGCTGCGCTTCGTCACGCCCGAGCGGTTCGCCCAGTTCGAGCAGGAAGCCCTGGCGATGGGGTTCAAGCATGCGGCCTGCGGTCCCATGGTGCGTTCCAGCTATCACGCCGACCAGCAGGCGGCGGGTGTCGAAGGCTAGGAGGCGCTAGGCGGGTCGGAGCGGACCCGGCCGGCGGCGTCCTGCCCAGGCCATGGCGATTACGCCTAGCAGCATCAACCCCAACATCGACGGTTCCGGTACGGCGTTAGGCTGCGTCAGCCGTTGCTTGCCTGGTGGCGGCGTTTGCGGGCCGAGCGGATTACCGGCTTGTGGCGAGGTGTCGAATCCGGGCAATATTTCTTCGGGCTGGCCTTTCGTCGGCGGTGGGTCTACCCGGGGCGGGAGGTCCAGTATCACTGGAGGTGGTTTTTTTTCAGGCTTCGTCGGGTCGTCCGTCTCGCTACGCGGTTCGTCGGCTTCGACGTCGCCCGTGGGCCGGTGAGGGCCGCCGGTGCCGGGCGGGTCGGACGGCCCCCCGGACGGTGGTTCGCCGGCCGGCAAACCGCTCGGCGACGAGCCGCCGCCGGGTGCCTGGTCGCTGTCAGGGGGGCCGTCCAAGGAAGGCGGATTCGGTGCGGTGCCGCCGGGCATGCTGTCGCCACCGGGTGCGAAGCCTCCGCCCGGTGTGCCCGGCATGCCTTCTCGCGCTGTGCCGTGCCGGGCCGGACCGTCGCCGGCCAGGCCGGCGAACAGCGGATTCGCCGGATCGAGGCTGTCCATGCCGCCGCCATATCCGTTTTCATCTTCAGCCATGACAAGGGTCATGGGTTTTCCGTCGCGCTCGATGCTGAGGTACTGCGGACTGCCTGGCTTCACGGAAGCGCGATGCGAAGGCGTGGCGGGTGCTTCAGGCGTGGCGCGACTCAGGTGGAACGCGCCACCGATCAGGGCGGCTGCGGTGACCGTGCTCACGATGATCCCGGCCGGGGTGAGCAGCGTGGTAAGCAGCAGGCTCAGAAAACCGATACGACGAATTCGTGAGCGGCGCGACGCAGAGGATTTTCGTGGCATGGCAGCGGGGCGGGGTGGATGATGCGGACAATGCCGCAATTCCCGTTCCAGCCTTCTGGGCGGGCGCAGGCCGCATTCCGCCGGGCACGCCGCCGATTTTGCTGTACCCGCTGTGTCCAGTGGCCGACGCCTTCGTCGACACTTCAGCGCCGATTATTTGAGAAGCCGTCTGCGGGTGAGGGCGAGCGCGACGACGTAGCCGAGGCTGCCGTAAATCAGCAGCGCGACGACATGCAGCGTGATGTTGCCGGGCACGATGCCGACGACCAGCGGACGCGCCAGGTCGATGGCGTGGGTGAGCGGAAGCCAGGCCGACACCGCCTGCACCGGCAGCGGCAATTGCGATACCGGGAAGAACACGCCGCACAGCAGCACCA
This sequence comes from Thiobacillus sp., assembly GCA_019459325.1. Lineage (GTDB taxonomy): Bacteria > Pseudomonadota > Gammaproteobacteria > Burkholderiales > Thiobacillaceae > Thiobacillus. The sequence goes on along the minus strand of JAIBFA010000003.1, from coordinate 545 downwards.
TCGGCGTGATCACCAGCGTGAAGTAGTACAGGAAGAAATCGTAGCTGGGCGACAGCGCGTTCATCACCAGCCCCAGGCCGCCGAAGCAGAAGCCGACCAGCGCCACCACCGGGATGATCCACAACGTCATCCAGAAATGGCCGTACAGGCCCAGTCCCCAGATCACCGCCAGGATCGCCAGCCCCGACAGCAGGCTCTTCGCCACCGCCCAGGTGAGTTCGCCCAGCATCACGTCGTCGAGCGTGAGCGGCGCGTTCATGATGGCGTCCCAGGTGCGCTGCACATGCATGCGCGAGAAGCTCGAATACAGCACCTCGAAGGTGGCGGCGTTCATCGTGCTGTAGGCCACCGTGCCGGCGGCGAGGAAGGTGAGGTAGTGCATGCCGCCGACGTCGGTCAAGAGGCTGCCGAGGCCATAGCCCAGGCCCAGCATGTAGAGCATCGGGTCGGCCAGGCCGGCGCCCGCGCACAGCGCCTGGCCCAGCGCGAACGCCGCCCTGCCCTCCTCCAGCCAGGCCGACGCCACCAGCAGCACCACGGCGATG
>JAIBFA010000107.1 GCA_019459325.1 Thiobacillus sp. | reverse complement strand
GGTGGATGCCGCGATGCAGCTGGAACTGACTGCAGCGTTCTTCAAGACCGCCGATTTCATGCGCAACCAGCCGCAATGAAATGGCCGCACTGAAATGAAACGGCTTATCGCTTGGAGTGTGTTGTTCGCCATGCTGGCCGCACTGACCGTGCTGCCCTGGCTGATGCTGGACGACGCGCCGGCGATCGAGCCGCCCGCCGAATTTCGCCGCACCGATCTGGCCTGGGTCAAGTCGCTGTTCCAGAAGCACGACCCGCGCCGCCAGACGCCCGATGTGATCCACAGCATCCAGCTCGACGAAGCCGAGCTCAACCGCCTGCTCAATTACGCGGTCGAACTGCGGCAGATCAACGGGATCGCCGCCGAGCTCACGCCCGGCCAGGCCACCCTCACCGCCACCCTGGCCGTGCCACCGAACCCGTTTGGCCGCTATCTCAACCTCACCGCCGACGTGGCGGATGCACCTGGCGGCATCCGCATCCAGAGCCTTCAACTCGGCAGTCTGCCGGTGCCGGGTGCGCTGGCCGACGGCATCGCACGCCTGGCGCACCGCTGGCTGCGCAACGACGAAACCTACGCTTCGCTTGCCGATGCATTTTCCCAGGTGAATTTCGACGAAAACCTGGCCACCCTGGATTACCGCTGGCACCCCAAACTCCTGACCCAGCTGGAACGCAAAAGCGCCGAACTGCTGATTGCGCCTGAAGATCAGGCACTCATGTTGGACTATGCCGAGAAACTGGACGCGCTCCTGGAACATCATGCGCGCGGCAGCACGGTGCCGCTGGTAAGCGTGATCGGGCCACTATTTGCTCACGCGCAAGAGACGCACGGCGACGTGGCCGAGGAAAACCGTGCAGCGCTCACCGCGCTGGCCGCCTATCTCTCCGGCATTAGCCTGCCTAAGCTGCTGGAAGGCGACAGCCAGTCGATCCGCCGTGCGCCGCGTGTGCTGCTGTCGCTGCATGGGCGGCGCGATTTTGCCGAGCACTTCATGATTTCGGCCGCACTCGCCGTCAACGGCGGCAGCCGGCTGGCCAATGCCATCGGCCTAATCAAGGAGGAGGAGGACGCCAACAAGGGCTCTGGCTTCAGTTTCACCGATCTGGCGGCCAACCGCGCAGGGGTCAAACTGGGCGAGCGCGCTACGGGCGATGCGGCGGCGCAGGTGCAGCAGCGTCTGGCCGCTGCCCGCAGCGACGGGGACTTGCTGCCGGATTTTCGAGATCTGCCGGAATTCATGCCGCAGGCCGAATTCGACCGTCGCTTCGGACCGGTCGGCGGCCCCCGTTACCAGAAGCTCATCACCCGGATCGACGCCCGGCTGGCCGCGCATCCCCTTTCGCAATAAATAGTCAAAAAACCCTGATATAATGCTGGGTTTCCCGCAATCCGGCACCCCATCATGTCCCGCAAGCTCCGCAACATTGCCATTATCGCGCACGTCGACCATGGCAAAACCACGCTGGTCGACCAGCTTCTCAAACAGTCCGGCACCTTCCGCGACAACCAGGCGGTTGACGAGCGGGTGATGGATTCCAACGACCTGGAAAAAGAACGCGGCATCACCATTCTGGCGAAGAACACCGCGATCACTTACGGCGACTACCACATCAACATCGTCGACACCCCCGGCCACGCCGACTTCGGCGGCGAGGTCGAGCGCGTGCTCGGTATGGTCGACGGCGTGGTGCTGCTGGTCGACGCCGTCGAAGGCCCGATGCCGCAGACCCGTTTCGTCACCAAGAAGGCGCTGGCGCTGGGTCTGCGTCCCATCGTGGTGATCAACAAGGTCGACCGACCCGGTTCGCGTCCGGACTGGGTGCTCGACCAGACCTTCGACCTGTTCGACAAGCTCGGCGCCACCGACGACCAGCTCGACTTCCCCATCATCTATGCGTCCGGCCTCAATGGCTGGGCGTGCATGGACATGAAAGATGCACCGTCGCAGGGCGGCAGTGCGGCCGACATGAAGCCCTTGTTCGACACCGTCCTCGAACACGTCCCCACGCCGCCCGGTTCGGCCGACGCGCCGCTGCAGCTGCAGATCGCGGCGCTGGACTACTCGACCTACACCGGCCGTCTCGGCGTCGGCCGCGTGCTCAACGGCCGCATCAAGCCCGGCATGGCCGTGGTGGTGATGAACCACGAAGACCAGGTCGCCAGCGGCCGCATCAACCAGGTACTCGGCTTCCAGGGACTGGATCGCGTCCCGGTAAATGAAGCCGAAGCCGGCGACATCATCATCATCTCGGGTCTCGACGACATCGGCATCGGCGTCACCATCTGCGACAAGGAAAACCCGGTCGGCCTGCCTGTGCTGCCAGTGGACGAACCGACGCTGAACATGGACTTCATGGTCAACACCTCGCCGCTCGCCGGCACCGAAGGCAAGTTCGTCACCAGCCGCCAGATCCGCGACCGACTGGCCAAGGAACTGCTGGTCAACGTCGCGTTGCGCGTCGACGAAACCGGCGACGCCGACGTGTTTCGCGTCTCCGGTCGCGGCGAACTTCACCTGACCATCCTGCTCGAAAACATGCGCCGCGAAGGCTTCGAGATGGCCGTCGGCAAGCCGCGCGTGGTGTACAAGGAAATCAACGGCGAGAAGTGCGAGCCGTATGAAAACCTCAGCATCGATCTGGAAGACGACACCCAGGGCGCGGTGATGGAAGAAATCGGCCGCCGCCGTGGCGAACTGACCAACATGGAATCCGACGGCAACGGCCGCACCCGCCTCGAATATCACATTCCGGCGCGCGGCCTGATCGGTTTCCAGTCCGACTTCATGACGATGACGCGCGGCACCGGCCTGATGAGCCACGTGTTCGACGATTACGGTCCGGTCAAGGCCGACCTGCCCGGCCGCCACAACGGGGTGCTGGTGTCGCAGGACAACGGCGAAGCCGTTGCCTATGCATTGTGGAAGCTGGAAGACCGCGGCCGCATGTTCGTCTCCCCCGGCGACAAGCTGTACGAAGGCATGATCATCGGCATCCACAGCCGCGACAACGACCTGGTGGTCAACCCGATCAAGGGCAAGCAGCTCACCAACGTTCGCGCCTCGGGCACCGACGAGGCGGTGCGTCTGACCACGCCGATCAAGCTGACGCTGGAGTCTGCCGTGGAATTCATCGACGACGACGAACTGGTGGAAATCACGCCGAAATCGATCCGCATCCGCAAGCGCCACCTGCAGGAACACGATCGCAAGCGCGCCAACCGCGCAGCGGCGTAAGCCTGCAAAATCGAAACCCGGCGTGCGCCGGGTTTTTTACGTGACCGACGGCCGCGCAACCAATCCACACTCCATGAACCCGGCCTAATCACCACCCCCGCCGCAGCCGCCCCCTCCGCAACTGCTGTCCGCACTACCCGACACGCTTCCACCTCCGCAGCCCGAGCCACAACCGATATGGCTGGCGCAATAGCGCCCCGACCCCGGCGTGCAGCGCGTGTCATAGCGAAAACCATTGGGAATATGCAGCGCGCCGTCCAGCGCAAACAATCGCGGCAAACGGTCCGGCTGCTTTGGGTTAATTTTCTCCAGCGCACAGGCCAGCCGCCAGGCGCGCTGGATCCCCTCGGTTGCAAGCGTCTGGGTGCTCATGGCCTCGGCAGGCGTGTGATGCAGGAAGCGACCGAAAGCCTTGTTGCAGAAATCCTGGTAGTAGCGGGTGTGCAGGATAAACGCATGCCAGGCATCGTCCGCCACCTGCGACGGCATCGAAACAAAGCGCCCCCGCGCCTGCGCACACAGAATGAAATAATCGCGCAAGCCCTCGAACACCCGCATCTCCTGCGCCGAATCCAGATTGGGGCGCGCATCACGGAATTTCATCCGCACCGATTGCGGAAAAGGATGCGCACGGATCGCGTCCAACCGCTGTTGCAGCGCCAGCTTGCGCCAGTAGCGCTGGGCAACAAACGCCGCGACCGCGAGAAAAACAGCCGAAACAATCAGGTTCACGTCATCCCCCCATTTTTGACCAAGCATAACGGCATTCCCACGCGATCGGCAGCCTCCGCGCGCCAGGCCTCAGCCGTATAATCCGGCAATGCCTCCCGTCGAAACCGGACTCCTCGTCGGCCTTGCCGTCCTTATCCTCCTGACTGCTTTCCTGCTGCTCCGCGTCCATGCGCTACGGCGGGAGCAAACCGACCTGCCTGCGCTGCTGGCGCAGGACATGGAAGCGCGCCACCGCGCCGTGCTGACCGACCTCCACGCGGGGCTGTCGCAGCAATCCGACCGCATGCAGACCCAGCTGGCGGCACTGCAGATCGCGCAGGCCGAGCGGCTGGCCGAAACCCGCGAGACGGTGACGGGACAGTTCGGCCAGTTCCAGACCGCGATGCTGGAAAAGCTGATCGAGCAGGGACGCGCCGAACAAAGCCTGCTGCAGGACACGCTGAAAGGCATGACCGCGCACTTCAACGAACGCGTACAGCAGTTATCGCAAACCGTCGACGGCCGGCTCAACGAAATCTCGGGCAAGGTGGCCGAACGGCTCGACGAAGGTTTCAAGAAAACCAACGAAACCTTCACCTCGGTGATGTCGCGGCTGGCGGTAATCGACGAGGCTCAGAAGAAAATCGAGGGGCTGGCGAGCAATGTCGTGTCCTTGCAGGAAATTCTCGGCGACAAGCGCTCGCGCGGCGCCTTCGGCGAAGTCCAGCTGGAAGCGCTGGTGCGAAACAGCCTGCCGCCCGACGCCTACGCCTTCCAGCACACCCTGAAAAGCGGCGCACGCGCCGATTGCGTGCTGGTCCTGCCCGAACCGACCGGAACGGTATGCGTCGATTCCAAGTTCCCGCTGGAAAACTACAGCCGCATGTTCGACGACAGCGCGGCGCCGGCCGAACGGGACGCGGCGCGGCGGCAGTTCAAGATTGACGTCAGGAAGCACGTCGACGACATCGCCGCCAAATACATCGTCGAAGGCGAAACCTCGGATGGCGCGGTGATGTTCCTGCCCGCCGAAGCAGTGTTCGCCGAGATTCACGCCTACCATCCCGACCTGGTCGAGCACGCGCAAAAAAAGCGGGTGTGGCTCACCTCCCCCACTACGCTGATGGCTGTGCTGAACACCGCGCGCGCGGTGATCCGCGATTCCGAAACCCGGCGCATGGCGCACGTGATCAAGGACGAGCTCGGCAAGCTGGCCAAGGATTTTGCGCGCTTCGACGATCGCATGAAAAAGCTCGCCAGCCACATCGAGCAGGCCAACAAGGACGTCAGCGAGGTGCGCATTTCCAGCGACAAGATCAGCCGCCGCTTCCAGCAGATCGAGCGGGTCGAGCTCGAACACCCGGATGCGGCCAGCGCGCGCCTGCTCGACACCGACGAGTGAGCGGGGTCGCATGAGCTGGTTCGGTCGCTGGCGGCGCGCGCGCATCCTCGAGCGGCACGCCATTCCGCGCGACGCCTTCGACGCCGCGGTCGAACGCCTGCCTATCCTGCACGGGCTGGCAGCCGACGAGCGGCAACACCTGCGCGAGGCCGCCAGCCTGTTCATTCACGACAAGACCTTTTCCGCCGCCGGCGGCGCCGACGTCGATGACGCCACCCAGCTCGCAATCGCCCTGCAGGCCTGTCTGTTGACGCTCCATCTTTCCGAAGACAGCTACCGCGGCTGGAACGAGATCATTCTCTATCCCGACGAATTCCTGCGTCAGCGCGAGGAAACGGACGAAGCAGGCGTCGTGCATCGTTCACGCGACATCCTGGCGGGCGAGTCCTGGCACGGCGGTCCATTGGTGCTGTCGCTGGCCGATGTCGCCAGCAGCGGCCAGGCCGACGGCGTCAACGTGGTTCTGCACGAATTCGCGCACAAGCTCGACATGCTGAACGGCGACGCCAACGGCTTCCCCCCCCTGCACCGCGGGATGGATGCCTCAGCGTGGGCAGGCGATTTGAGCCGCGCCTATGAGGATTTCTGCACACGCGTCGACGCCGGCGAAGACACCGCGATCGATCCCTACGCCAGTTACGACCCGGCCGAGTTTTTTGCCGTGCTGACCGAGGTGTTCTTCGAAACGCCGGGCCTGCTACATGCCGAGTACCCCGCGGTTTACCGGCAACTGCAGCAGTTTTATCGGCAGGATCCCCTGCAACGTCTGGGGGAAACCGCATGACCCCGCGGCCACGTACCGCAGGCCGCATGGATGGCATCGCGCCGTTCCATGTGATGGACATCCTGGCACGCGCGCAGGCGCTGGAAGCGGCCGGGCGCGACATCATCCACCTCGAAATCGGCGAGCCCGACTTCGCCACCCCCGCGCTCATCGTCGAAGCAGGCGTTGCCGCACTGCGTGCCGGCCACACCCATTACACCGGCACCTTGGGCTTGACATCGCTGCGCGAGGCCATCGCCGGGTTTTATGCCACCCGCTGGCGGGTCACGGTCGATCCGGCGCGCGTCATCGTCACGCCCGGCGCGTCCGGTGCGCTGCTGCTGGCGCTGGGGCTGCTGGCCGGTCCCGGCGACGAGGTGCTGATGGCCGATCCGGGCTATCCCTGCAACCGCCATTTCGCGCGGTTCTGCGATGCGAGCGCGGTCAGCGTTCCAGTCGATGCCAGCAGCGGCTTTCAGCTCAACCTCGACCTGATCGAACGCCATGCCACCCTGTCCACTCGCGTAGTACTGATCGCCAGCCCCTCCAACCCCACCGGCACCACCATCCCGCCCGAAGAACTGCAGCGCATCCACGACTGGTGCGCTGCAAAAGGCATCGCCCTGATCGTCGACGAGATTTATCTGGCGCTGACCTACGACGGCAGCGAACACAGCGCCGCGCGCTGGGACGATGTGTTTGTCGTCAACAGTTTCTCGAAATATTTTCTGATGACCGGCTGGCGGCTGGGCTGGCTGCTTGCCCCCGCCTGGGCCATGCCCGCTCTTGACCAGCTGGCGCAAAACCTGTTTCTGGCGGCGCCCACCCCGGCGCAGCACGCGGCGCTGGCGGCTTTCTCGCCTGATACGCTTGTTGAACTCGAAGCCCGCAAGGCCGAACTTCGCGACCGCCGTGATTTTTTGCTGCCCGCCCTGCGGGATCGTGGCTTTGACATTCCCACACAACCGCAAGGGGCGTTTTATCTGTATGCCGACTGTAGCGCGCTTACCGACGACAGCTTCCACTTTGCGCAGGTCCTGCTTGAACAGGTGGGCGTGGCGGTGACCCCCGGCCTCGACTTCGGTCAGCACCAGCCACAACGCTATCTGCGCATCGCCTACACTCAGCCCCTCCCGCGCCTGATTGAGGCCATTGCCAGGCTGGACAGGTTTCTGGAGAAATAACCCGCGTGCCGCCGCACAAAAGCTGCGGGCGTAAAAAAACCGGCCCGAAGGCCGGTTTTTTTCGTTCCTTGACCAAAAATTACTGGGCAGGAGCGGGAGCGGGTGCAGCAGCATCAGCAGCGGCGCCAGCAGCTTCGCCAGCAGCGGTTGCAGCTTCGCCAGCAGCGGTTGCAGCTTCGCCAGCAGCAGCAGCAGCGTCAGCAGCGGGTGCAGCAGCTTCAGACGCAGCTTCTTCAGCAGCTTTGCTGGCATCGACTGCAGCTTCGCCAGCTTCGACTGCAGCTTCGCCAGCAACTTCAGCAGCAGGAGCTTCTTCTTTTTGGCCGCAAGCGGTCATGGAAACAGCCAGCAGAGCAGCCAGGAGGACGGAATATTTCATTTGATTTCCCTTTACATTTCGAATAATAACCCACACCAGAGATCGGTCCGGGACTTGAGATCCAGCCGACGCGCGGATTCTA
>JAIBFA010000105.1 GCA_019459325.1 Thiobacillus sp. | reverse complement strand
ATTTACGACGAGCCGGTTTGCTGGCCGCCCTCGCCTGCTGTGCGCCCTTCGCTCTGGCGGCTGCCGGGGCCGAGCTTGAGGTGAGGGGCAGCGGGGCGAAGTCTTCTTCCTCCACCGTATCCCACAGGCTTTCGCGCGCGTTCAGCCAGTCGCCCAGTTCGTCCTTGGGCAGGCGGGCGCCGTAGGGGATTTCCATTTCCCAGCGGTAGTACTCGCGCATCTCGAGCAGGAAGGTGCACATCGTCATGTCGCGCGCGTGGCGGGCGTCGGCGATGGTGCAGTTCTTCTGCACCGTGTCGATGAGGGCGGAAAGGTCAAGCATGGAATGCTCCTGCAAACGGCTTCACCACCAAGTGTACAAATAAAAACAGCCCGTACAACCGGGCTGTTTTCAGGGGTATTGCAGCCGCTTGTCGCGGCAGGGTCTGCGCCAAAGCGGCAGGTCGCCGGTTAATGGCGGCGGGTGGACCCGAAGTAATTGAGGTCGGCGCGCGAGCGGCGGGAAAGTTCGAAGCGCGCCGCCTCGGCGCCGCTGAACTGTCCGGCAAGCTGGCCATAGACTTCGGTTGCCCAGGCCTTGTCGTTGAGCGCGTCGGCGATGCCTTCGGCCCAGCGCAGCTTGTCGGCGGGTTTGCTCAGATGCGTACCGCATTCGGCATACCACTTCTTCAGCGCCTCGGCCGGCAGGGCAAAGCCCTTCAGGCGGTCGATGAACTGGATGCAGGCGTCGCCATTGGGGCAGGCAGCCGCGGCGGCGGCAAAAAGCTCATCCGCGCGAGCCTGATTGCCCATGGAGGCATACAGCCGGCCGATGTGGGTGAGCGCGAAGTGATCCTTCGCCTTGCTGCGTGCCGACTCCAGCAGGCGCCCGGCTTCCGCCGCATCCTGCGTCGCGGCGAAGCTTGCTTCCGCGAGTTTGGCGGTGTCGTACACGGTGGCATTGACATCCGCTGCCAGCGCGGCTTCGCGCGCGGCGAGGTAGGCACGCGCCTTGGACACGCCGAGTTCGCGATGATGCAGGTGCGCCGCGGTGACGACCAGATCCTTGAAGGCGATGAAGTCGGTGGCGTTTTCCGCGGCGCGATCCAGCAGGCGGCCGAGCCAGGTGGTGTCGTCGAGGTTCTTGTCCACCGCGAGAAGAATCGGCTTGTAGCGCGAGAACTGGTAACCGGTGCCGTCGAGCAGGGTTTCGGCCGCCTCGATCAGCTTGGCGGAATAAAACGGGTCTTCCAGTTCCAGCCGCACGCGTTCGGCCAGCGCGAGGAACTGCTTGACGCTGGCTGCTTCCTTCTCCAGCTGCTGGAATTCCATGTAACGCGCGTGGTTGGCCTGGCGCTTTTCCAGCTTGGCCTTCACCCGGGTCAGGCGCTCGGCGTCGTCGGCCAGATGCGCTTCGACTGCGGTCACCAGTCGCTGCATCTCGTCCAGCCCGGCCACCGCGTCTTCGGCCTTGTCCAGCAGCGCCGTCGCGCCCGGCTTGTCACCCACGCCCGCCAGCCCCTCGGCCAGCTCGATGTATTCGCCGGTCGCGGTCGCAAGGTCGCCGGCCTTTTTCAGGGCGGACTGCATGAACGCCGCATCCCCCGCCTGTTTGGCGGACTCGATCAGTGTCTTTGCAGCGGAAAAATCGGTCGCCCCTTCCAGTGCGCGTTGATACAGCGCCTTGGCTTTCTGCGGGTCGCCCAGCGTCTTGGTCACTTCACCCGCCAGCGCCAGCAGGTCGGGCACGGTGGTGAGCTTTTCCGCCGCCTTGTTGAAAATCGCCGCGGCGTACTCCTTGTCCAGCAGATGATCGGCCGAGGCCGCTGCCAGCTTGCTGTATTCCACTGCGCGCGAAACTTTCGCCTCGGCCTTTTCCAGCACCTTTTTCGCAAACGTGCCGTCGGCGATCACGCGCATCACGTGTTTCGCCAGGTCGATCAGCGGGTCGAGGTTGCTGGTTTCCTTCAGCGCCTTTTCATACGCGCCCACCGCCGCCGCCTTGTCGCCCAGCACCTTGAACTTGGCCTCCGCCAGTGCAACCTGTTCTTCGCCCGACATGCAGTAGTCTTCTGCGGTCTGCAGCAACTCCTCGGCGCGACCCTGCTCGCCCAGCGCCTGGTAGACGATGGCGCACGCCGCCAGATCCTTGGTGAACTGGCAGTCGTCGGCCACGCGGTCCATCAACTCCTTGGCGTAGGCCGCATCAGCGGGTTCCTGCAGCGCCTCCAGCGCCAGCGCCGCGTAATCGGCGCCGCCGCTGCATTGGGCTTCTTTGGGGGTGAGGGTGTCGCGTGTGGCCATGTAGATGTCTCCAGATTAAACGTGACTTAACCGGGCGATTTTCCGCCTGTGGGCAGGGCCAGCCAAATAAGTAATGTCGATGGCAGCATTAGCCACGGCATATCACGGCCGAAAAGCCGGCGCCCCGCCTCAATGCCTTGCCGGATGCGGCATCAGCCGATCGATGTAGGCGATCGAGATCGCCGAGACGACAAAAGTCATGTGAATGACGGTCTGCCACAGCAGGACCTTGTCGGTAAGGTTGGGCGCGTTGATGAAGGTTTTCAACAGGTGAATCGACGAGATGCCGATGATGGCGGTGGCGAGCTTGACCTTCAGCACGTTGGCGTTGACGTGCGACAGCCACTCGGGTTCGTCGGGGTGGCCTTCGAGGTTGAGGCGCGAAACGAAGGTTTCGTAGCCGCCGACGATAACCATGATGAGCAGGTTGGAGATCATCACGACGTCGATCAGGCCCAGCACGATGAGCATGATCGCTTCTTCGGTGAGGGTGAAGGTGCCGACGACCAGATGTTCCAGTTCGACCATGAAATGCACGACGTAGACCAGCTGGGCGCCGATCAGGCCGAGATAGAGCGGTACCTGCAGCCAGCGGCTACCGAACAGGACGGTGGAGAGGAATTTGCCGCGTACTTCGACGGGCTGGGCGGTTTCGGGTTTCATATACCAGGGGTTGAGGTGCGGTAAAAGGATTGCAGGACGTAGCGCGATGGATGAAAGTGTGCGCTACAAGACATAGCGCGCGAGGTCTTCGCGCGCGGCGAGTGCGGCCAGGCGCGAGGTAACCACGTCGGCATCGACCACGTGTTCACCGGTGACGCTGCCGGCGTCGAAGGAGATGTCCTCCAGCAGCTTTTCCATCACCGTGTGCAGCCGGCGTGCGCCGATGTTTTCGGTGCGCTCGTTGACCTCGAAGGCGATCTCCGCAATGCGACGGATGCCGTCGCCGGTGAATTTGAGCGTCACCCCTTCGGTCGCCAGCAGGGCTTCGTACTGGCGCGTCAGGCAGGCGTCGGTGGAGGTCAGGATCTGCTCGAAATCTTCCACCGAGAGCGCCTGCAGTTCGACGCGGATCGGCAGCCGCCCCTGCAACTCGGGAATGAGGTCGGACGGCTTCGACAGGTGGAAGGCGCCGCTGGCGATGAACAGGATGTGGTCGGTCTTCACCATGCCGTACTTGGTCGACACGGTGGTGCCCTCGATCAGCGGCAACAGGTCGCGCTGCACGCCCTGGCGCGACACGTCACTGCCATGCGCGTCGCTGCGGGTGGCGATCTTGTCGATTTCATCGAGGAACACGATGCCGTTCTGTTCGACGGCTTCGAGCGCCTGCTGCTTGGTCTCCTCGTCGTTGATCAGCCGGCCGGCTTCTTCCTCGGTCAGGAGTTTCATGGCTTCGCGCACTTTCAGCTTGCGGGTTTGCCGGCGGCTTTGCCCGAGGTTGGCGAACATGCCCTGCAATTGCTGCGACAGGTCTTCCATTCCCGGCGGGGTGAAGATTTCCATGCTGGGGCTGACTGCCGCCAGCTCGATCTCGATTTCCTTGTCGTCGAGCGCGCCTTCGCGCAGCATCTTGCGGAAGCGCTGACGCGCCGCGCCTTCCTCGCGTTGAGGCTCGGGCTCGTTGAAGCCGACGCTGCGCGGCGGCGGCAAGAGCGCGTCGAGGATGCGTTCCTCGGCGGCTTCCTCGGCGCGGAACTGCACCTTGGACGCGGCCTGCGCGCGCAAGTCCTTGATCGCGGTTTCCATCAGGTCGCGGATGATGGTGTCGACGTCGCGGCCGACGTAGCCGACCTCGGTGAACTTGGTTGCCTCGATCTTGATGAAGGGGGCATTGGCGAGCCGCGCCAGGCGCCGCGCGATTTCGGTCTTGCCGACGCCGGTCGGCCCGATCATCAAAATGTTCTTCGGCGTGATTTCCTGCCGCAGCGGCTCACCCACCTGCTGGCGCCGCCAGCGGTTGCGCAGGGCGACCGCGACCGCACGCTTGGCGGCGGCCTGGCCGACGATGTGCTTGTCGAGTTCGTGGACGATTTCTTTGGGGGTCATTTCAGGGGTCAGGGATCAGGGACCAGGATTCAGGGGGCGTTGTCGCTTCGCGGGTTTTTTCAAAAGAGGACGGCGGGGGGGCCCCTCATTCCCTGACCCCTGAATCCTGACTCCTATCCCCTAAAACCTCGATCACGTGATTCTGGTTCGAGTAAATGCAGATGTCTCCCGCAATGGTGAGGCTCTTTTTGACGATTTCAAGCGCGGTCAGGTCGGTGTTTTCCAGCAATGCACGCGCGGCGGACTGGGCAAACGCACCGCCGGAGCCGATGGCGGCAATGCCGAGTTCGGGCTCCAGCACGTCGCCGTTGCCGGTGATGATGAGCGAATACTCGCGGTCGGCCACCGCCAGCATGGCTTCGAGCCGCCGCAGCATGCGGTCGGTGCGCCAGTCCTTGGCGAGTTCGACCGCACTCCGCAGCAGATGCCCCGAGTGCTTGTCGAGCTTGGCCTCGAAGCGCTCGAACAGGGTGAAGGCGTCGGCGGTTCCGCCGGCAAACCCGGCCAGCACCTTGTCCTGATGCAGCCGGCGGATCTTGCGCGCGGTGGACTTGATGACGATGTTGCCGAGCGTGACCTGGCCGTCGCCGCCGAGGGCGACTTCAGCGCCGCGTCGAACGGAGAGTATGGTGGTGCCGCGATATTGTTCCATGGACGGGATTATCCTAAAAAGCGGTTTGACCGCGAAGGACCGGATGCGGGGCAAAGTAAGGACTGCCCTGTCCTACCTTGCATCCTTCGCGGTTAAATTCGGGCGCGTGAATTATACGTGGGCAGGCGACGCCCAGCCTGCTGAGCAGGACAGGCGAGGTCAGTCGGGATGGCGCGGGATGAGCTGCGCTAGCTGGTCAATGCCCATGACGCGGAAGAGTTCGTGGATGAGCGCGTTGTGACCGCGTAGGGTGATGGCCTTGCCGCTGCCCAGGCACTGCATCAGCACGCTGATGAACTGGCTGACGCTGCCGTAATCGACGCGGGTGACCTGGGTCAGGTCGACCAGCACGTCGTTGTGGGTGGCGGCATAGCTGCCAAACTGCTGCAGGGCGTTGTCGTTGGCAGGGGTGATTTCGCCGGACAGCTGCAGGGCATCGTCGCGCGGTTCGGCCGGCGCGGCCTGCACCACTTCGGCGGCCTGCACCTCGCTCCAGGAGGGCGGCGACACTTCAAAACGCACGGCGTAGTCCACCGCGAGGTCTTCGAAGTTTTCCTGCTGGCCGAGCGTCTGATACAGCTCCAGCAGCAGCAGCCAGTGCACTGCGCGGCTATGGGTGGCCCGGTTGAGGTCCTGCAGCAAGGCAATCAGGGTGTCGACGCCGCTGACCTGCAGCTTGCGCTTGGTCTTGCGCGCGGCGGCGAGGATCTTGGCGCACTCCTCCGCGCCTGTCTCGTCGATCATCGCGATGCGGGAAAAGTCGATCCGTACCGCGGCATTCTTGGCAATGGCGTCGATGCCCTCGCGCAACGCAGCGGTGGCGGCCTTGTCGAGCAGGCTGGGCAATTCCAAGCTGGTGGCTTGAGCCTGCTGGGGTTTGGCCGCGCCGTTGCCCGCCATTTTTTGCCAGACTGGCGGCGAAGACTCAAAGCGCATCGCGTAATCCAGCGCCAGCTGCTCGAACTCCTTTTCGCGGTTCTGAATGCAGTAAAGATCGAACAGCATGTGCCAGGCACGGCGATCGCCCGTTTCCAGAATGCCTTGCAGCATGCGTTCGGCCATGTCGGACTGGCCGCTGGAATACAGGATGGCGGCTTCGTCGACCGGAGATTGCGGCGCCCCGCTGGTTTCCTCCACCACGATGCCGCTGGCCCCCATGTCCATGGTCAACAGGGTTTCGGTCGGCTGCGATTCGGCGGCCGGCGCAGGCGTTGGCTTGTGCGCGGGGCTGGGTGCCTTGTCCTTGCCTTTTCTGAAAAACGGTAGAGCCACGGAATATGCGTGCTTTGGTCAGGGGATCAGTACTGGATACTAGCGCTGTCGCCCGGTTGCAGCAACCCGCAGCCCCTTGCCGGCGAGCAGGGCGAACGCGGCGAGTGCGATGACAATCGCGGGCCCGGCCGGCCAGTCGAATCGCGTGGAGGCTGCCAAGCCCGCTGCGTACGCCAGTGTGCCGACCCCCCAGCCTGTCAGCAGGCCAGGGCGTAGCGGCAGCGCGCGACCCGCCAGGGCCGGCAGAATCAGGCTGGCGAAAACCAGATAAACCCCCACCACTTGCACCGACGCGGTAATCGCCAGCGCAAACACCAGATAGAACCCGAGGCCGCCGAGCCGTTCGCCGCGCCATGCCATCAGCGCCAGCAATGCGCCGTAAAGCGCGGCAATCTGGGTGGCCTGCGCCGGCGTGGCCCATAAAATCTGCCCGCTCAGCAGTTCGGCCAGGTGCTCGCCGCCGTGCGGGTCACCCGCCAGCAGCAGGACGGCTGCGCTGGCGGCCACCACGAAGGTGGAGCCGATCAGGGCTTCCTGAATCTCTGGCCAGCGGCGTTCGCAGCCGGCCAGGAGCGCCGCGCCGACCAGCGCGGCCGTGGCGGCCGCCAGTTGGGTAGGCCAGCCGTCTTCCGCGAGGTTCAGTGCGTGCGCTGCAACCACGCCGAGCACCGCCAGCTGCGCCACCGCCAGGTCGAGAAAGATGATGCCGCGTGCCAGTACCCGGCGTCCCAGCGGGACGTGCGTACCCAGTACCAGCAGGCCGACGGCGAACGGCCACATCAGCAGGCCGGGATCGAGCGCGCCCAGGTCAATCCCGTCGGAATTCATGGGGCGGCCTTCAGCAACTGGTCGATCGTGTCGTCGAACAGCCCGAACAGATCCTGTGCGCGGTCGTTGCCGCCCACGGTATAGGGCAGCGCCAGCGCGGGAATGCCTGCGCGCTGCGCCAGCCAGTCGGCCGGGCGCGGACTCTGGTAGGCCGCTCGCAACACCATCTTCGCGGGAGTCGTCTGCAACTGCGCGGCCACTCGCGCCAGATGTCCGACCGAGGGTTCGACGCCCGGCTTGGGTTCCAGCACGGCCACCTCACGCAGTCCCAGCCAGGCCAGCAGATAGGGAAACGATTTGTGCTGCGTCGCCACGGATAGGCCCTTGAGCGGCGCAGCGCGGGCCTCCCAGCGTGCGGTCGCGGCCTGCCAGCGCACCGCGAACGCCTGGCTGCGCGTGCGGTACGCGGCGGCGTTCGCCGGGTCGATTTCAGCTAGACGCAGGGTCAGCGCTTCGCTCACGCGCAGGATGTTGCGCGGGTCGGTGTGGATGTGCGGGTTTCCGGCGGCATGCACATCTCCCTCCGCGCGGTCGAGGCGCGCGGGTTTGTCCAGCAGCGGCACAACCCGGCTTGCCTCGAAATACCCCGGGCGCCCCGGCAGTACCGCGGCGTTGTTGGCGTTCTGCAGCAGCACCGGCAGCCAGCCGATTTCCAGCTCCGCGCCCGTGCATACAAGCAGATTCGCGCGCCGCATCTGCGCAATCAGGCTGGGTCGGGCTTCGATGCGATGCGGATCCTGCAGGGCCGTAGTCGCGGCATAGACCTTGACGTCGTCGCCGCCGAGTTCCTTTGCCAGCGCAGCCCATTCCGGCTCGCAGGCGAAGACGTTAAGGGCGGCGTGGGCGACGAGAGGCAGCCACAGGATGAGTGAAACCAGCAGTCGTTTCATGGCGGACTCCTCAGAAGGTGTGGGCGCCATGCGCGCCCAGACTGTGGATGACCTGCACGAACCACTGGTTCTCGCGCACGCCTTCCATCGACTTGTCCTTCGAATATTGCAGGCGCAGGCGGGAGAATTCGGAGGGCGAGTAATCGAGCATCAGCGAGTGGCGCGTCGGGGCATAGTCCGTTACCGGCAGGTTGACGCTGTTCAGGCCGAAATCGACCGTGCCCGGGTCCAGGCGGTCGTAGCGGTAGCCGGTGCGCCATCGCGGCATGAACTGATAAACACCCTGGGCGTAGAAGCCTGATTGCGTGGACTGGTAATCGCCTGTCGAACCACCGCTGCATCGTGAGGGGTCCAGGGGGTCGAGGTCGTCGCAGGCTAGCGTGCCGGATTCCGTGCGACGGAAATACTCGGTGGCGAACTTGAAATTCTGCTCGGCCGCATTGCCGTTGGGCGCCCATTTCCACACAAAATCCGCCACCCAGGCTTTGCTTCTGCCCGAGAACAGGCTTTCGGCTTCCACACCATCAAGGTCTTCCAGTTCGCCGTCACGTGAGCTGGCTTTGGTGGTGAGATACGACAGCCCCGCGCGCCAGCTGTTCGACGCCCCGACATCGCCACCAACATGGCCGAACAGGACATGGCTGCCGGCGCCGTTTTTGTTGCGGTCGGTGCCGGGGAAGTTGGCGCCGCGTCCGGCTTCAGCGCCGAATTCCATGAACAACTCGGTCGGCGCGACCCATTTCAGTTGCACGCCGTCGTTGCCGTAGGCCTCGCCGAACAGGGCGCGGTACATCAGGCTGTTGTCTGCAAAATCCCAGGCGTGCGGATGCTGTTCGTTCTGGTAGCCGAGTCCCGACAAGAAGCGGCCGCCCTTGAGCGAAAAGCCATTGCCGAGGCCCGTCGTCTGAAACCAGGCCTCCTCGATTTCGACTTCCTCATCAAGCAGCGCGAGGTTGAAATAGCCACGGAAATAGGGGTCGATGCTGGCCGACATCACGAGTTCGGTGTGATCGAGCGAAAAGCCGCGAGATGCGCCATGGCCGTGCCCCGCCGGCAAAAAGCCGGTGATGGCGCGATGCTCGACGTCGTCGAGGTGCGAATACCGGCCCTGCAGAATCAGGGAAATATCCGGGTTGAGACGATTGCCGGCCGGGGTGGCCTCTGCCGCCTGATGCACGACGGTGTCGGCCAAGGCGGCCGCAGCCGCGTTTTGAGCCTCGGTTTGCTGCAATCGGGCTTCCAGCGCCTGGATGCGCGATTCGTAAGCGGCTTTCATTTCCCTGAGCTCGGCACGCAGGGCGTCGAGGTCGTTGCCGGCATAAGCGGGAAGGGCGACCGTCAACGCGGCCAGCAGGAAGGTGGGTCGTAACATGGGTTGTACTCCGTCAAACTGGAAAACGCGGTCGGCGATGCTGCGTGAGCGTCGCCGAGGTGCATGGGCCGTTTTCAGTGAGGAGCGGGCGGTGCGCGGGCGTGCGCGCGGGCAATACGGAAAGGAAATGCAGGTGCCGCCTTGACGGGCGGGGTCGCATAGCGGGCGGGAACGAGAGGCAGGAGGCTGGCAGAAGCCGGCACGGCGCTGCCGAGACCGGCGTGCGCCACGCACACCTCGCACGCGGGCTCGGGCATCCCGGCGTCGTGCGTGTGCAGATGCCCGATCGCATGCGCGAACGCCGCCGCCTGGCCGAACAGCAGGGCCAGGGCGACGAGCCAGGGAAGCAGGCGGCGCGGGAACATGGCGTGCATTCTACTCGCGCGGCTCGACCGGTGGCACCGGGTCGTAGCCGTGCGCACAGCCGGGGCGGCAGCGGCCGATACGTTTCGCGGCCAGCCAGCTGCCCTTCCAGGCGCCGTGTTTTTCGATGGCTTCCTTTCCGTATTCCGAACAGGTCGGCAGGTAGCGGCACTGCCGTCCGAGCCAGGGCGAGAGCGCCAGCTGGTACACGCGGATCGCGCCGATGAGGATTGTCTGCGCGAGGTTCATGACGCTGCCCCGGCATGACCTCGGGCGGCGCCGGAGAAATCGGCCAGCAGTTTGGCGACGAATTCGGGTTCAAGGTCGCGCACAATGAAAACGAAACGGCTGCGGTGATCGTCGTCCGGCCAGGCATCGAGTTTCACCTCCGGATACAGCACGTGCTGCACGCCATGCAGCACCACCGGCTGTGCCTCGTCCTGCAGGTTGACGATGGCCTTGAAGCGCAGCAGGTTCTCGGCGCGAAACGAGGTGAGCATGGAAAGTGCCGACTGCAGGCCGTAGCGGTCGAGTGGCGCGTCGAGCACCACCGAGAAGGCCTGGATGCGGGTGTCATGGAGTTCGGTTCGGGGTTTGCCGCCAAGCGGCCTTGCGCTGGCGGACTGGTAGCGCTGCGGTTTCAGCCAGCGCGCGACTTCCAGGGAGCGGGTCTCGGCGTTCCACAGTCCCAGGTTCTGGATCACGGCAGGGTCGAGTTCGCCGTGCGTCACCGTCACGATGTCGGCGGCCGGGTTCAGCGTCGCCAGCCGTTCGCGCAGCGCGGCCACGCTGTCTGCCGGCGCGAGGTCGGTCTTGGTCAGCAGCAGGCGGTCTGCCACCGCCACCTGTTTGACGGCCTCGAAGTGCTGGTCCAGCTGGCCCATGCCGAACAGCGCGTCGACCGTGGTCACCACGCCGTCGAGGCGGAAACGCGCGCGCACCCAGTTGTCGTGCAGCAGGTTGTCGAGCACCGGCGCCGGGTCGGCGATGCCGGTGGTTTCGATGATGACGCGCTCGAACGGCGGGATGTCGCCCTTCTGCCGCGCCATCCAGAGGTTTTTCAGGGTCGGCGACAGACTGCCGGAAATCGTGCAGCACACGCAGCCGCCCGAGAGCAGGGCCATCGGGCCTTCCATCTTTTGCAGCAGCTGATGGTCGAGCGCGACTTCGCCGAACTCGTTCATCAGGATGGCGGTGCGCGGCAGCGTGCGCACCAGATGATTCAGCACCGTGGTCTTGCCGCTGCCCAGGAATCCGGTG
The DNA here is from genome assembly GCA_019459325.1 of Thiobacillus sp. Taxonomy (GTDB): domain Bacteria; phylum Pseudomonadota; class Gammaproteobacteria; order Burkholderiales; family Thiobacillaceae; genus Thiobacillus. The sequence goes on along the minus strand of JAIBFA010000105.1, from coordinate 14,570 downwards.
AGCAGGGTGATCGGAAGGGGATCGACGTCCTTTAGGGCATACGATTCCACACGCGCTTCAGCGCGTAGAGGATCGGAGTCCTTTAGGGCGACCATCTCGGGCGTTGCTGCAAATTTCAGGCGCGCAGCCGTTCCATCTTCTCGTGACGTTCCTGCGCCTCGATCGAGTACTCGGCCGTGGGTCGCGCCAGCAGACGGGGCAGGCCGATGGGGTCACCGGTTTCCAGGCACCAGCCGTATTCGCCGCTGTCGATGCGCGTCAGGGCGGAATTGATTTTTTTCAGCAACTTGCGTTCACGGTCGCGCACGCGCTGCTCCAGCATGTGCTCCTCTTCCACCGTGGCGCGATCGTTGGGATCGGCAAAGTTCTCGTTTTCCTTCAGAGTCGCACCGGTGTCGGCGGCATTGCTGAGCATTTCGTCGCGCAACGCTTCGAGACGGCTGCGAAAGAACGCCAGCTGGTCGGCATTCATATAGGCGGCAGCCGGCATTTTCAACAGCGCGGCTTCGGTGAGGGGTTTGGATGAGGCGGGCATCGAGACGCTCCATGAGTCGAACAATGGATAATTTACTGCCGGGCGAGCCGGCGCGAAGGGGGGCAGTCTGAACGTCATGCGCCAAAGGTGCAACCCGGCAGCGTGGGGGCGGGCTGGCGCGGTGCGCTATTCCTTTCGTGATTACACGATAATGAATGCATGAAACCTAATTTGTCCCTTTTGGCCATTATCGCATTGCTCGCCGGCTGTGGCCGCGAGGCCTCGCCGCCGCCCGCTGATATCCGCCCGGTGCGCGCCGAGCAAGTGGCGTCCACCCGCGTGAACAGCCAAGTCCGCTATGCGGGCGAAATCCGGGCGCGTTACGAGACAGCGCTGGCTTTCCGGGTGTCGGGGCGCGTCAGTACCCGTCAGGTTGAGGTCGGTTCGCCCGTGAAAGCCGGGCAGGTGATCGCCACGCTGGACCCGCAGGATTACGCGCTCGCCGTGCGCGCGGCGCAGGCGCAACTCACCGCCGCCGAGGCCGAAGCGCAGCTGGCGCAACAGGATTTGCAGCGGTTTACCGCGCTGCGTGCGCAAAATTTCATTTCCCAGACCGAGCTCGATCGCCGGCGAACGACGGCTGAAGCCGCGCAGGCGCGGGTGCGTCAGCTGGGCGCCGAGCTCGCACGCCAAAGCAACCAGCAAGCCTACACCCGCCTGACCGCTCCGCATGCCGGCGTGGTCACTGCAATTGCCGTTGAGGCGGGGCAGGTGGTGGCGGCCGGACAGTCTGTGGCGCAGCTGGCGCGCACCGGCGAGATGGAAGTGCGTATCGACGTCCCGGAGAATGCGCTTGAGGCGGTGCGTGCGGCCAAAACCCTGACGGTCCGGCTATGGTCGCAGCCGGATAGAGCCTACGCAGGGCGGTTGCGCGAACTGTCGCCGATGGCCGATACGGCCAGCCGCACCTACAGCGCGCGCGTGAGCCTGTTGCAGCCCGATGCCACGGTGAAACTCGGCATGACCGCCACGGTGGAAGCCAGCCAGGAGACGGCGCCGGGCTTGTCGGTGGCGCAAGCGGCGCTGTTCAAGGTCAACGGCCAGCCGCAGGTCTGGGTGGTCGATCGCCGCACCCGGAAGGTGGCGGCGCGCAGCGTGCAGCTCGGTGCACTCGACGCCGAGCGTGCGACGGTCGTGTCGGGACTGACCGCCGGCGAATGGGTGGTGACCGCAGGCGTGCACAAGTTGGCGCCGGGACAACAGGTTCGTCTGACGCAGCCCGCGTCGCCATGAGCGACATGCCGCAGTCCGTTCAGCCGCCTCAGTTTGAACCCGGGCGCGGCAACCTGTCGCGCTGGGCGATCGAGCACCCGGTGCTGGTTCGCTTTTTCATCATCCTGATCCTGCTGGTGGGGGGGCGCTCCTATTTCCAGCTGGGCCAGGCCGAAGATCCGCCCTTCACCTTCAAGACCATGCTGATCCAGGCGCAATGGCCGGGGGCGACCGCAGAGGAGGTGTCGGAACAGCTGACCGAACGCATCGAGAAAAAGCTGCAGGAAATGCCCGAACTGGATTTTGTGCAGAGCTACGCCAAACCGGGCGAGACCGCGCTGTTCGTCAACCTCAAGGAAACCGTGCGCGGGCGTGACGTGGCAGAAGCCTGGTACCAGATACGCAAGAAAATCGGTGATTTGAAATCGCAGCTGCCCGCCGGCGTGCAGGGGCCATTTTTCAACGACGAGTTCGGCGACACCTTCGGCTCGATTTACGCCTTCACCGGCGACGGTTTTTCCCGCGCCGAGGTGAGGCGCATCGCCGAAGACGCGCAGCGCGACTTGCGGCGGCTCCCCCATGTCGGCAAGGTCGAGCTGTTCGGGGTGGTGCCGGAGAAGATCTATATCGAGATTGCCACGCAGAAGCTCGCCAGTCTCGGCCTCAGCCCGCAGCAAATCATGCAGGCGGTGCAGGAACAGAACGGGGTGGTGGCGAATGGCCGGGTGGAGAACGAAGTGCTGTCGATCCCGCTCAGGGTGTCGGGGCCTTATACGGAGGTCGAGCGCCTGCGTGAAACCATCATTCGGGTCGGCGCACACAGGCTGCGACTGGGCGATATTGCCGAGGTGACACGGCGCTACGAGGATCCCCCTGTCACCGAGGTTCGCTCGCAGGGGGAGCCTGCGGTGCTGCTCGGCGTCTCGCTGGCCGAGGGCGGCGACGTGCTGGCGATGGGGCGCGAGGTCGCGGCGGCGATGGACGCGCTGCAGAAAACCCTGCCGCTGGGCCTGGAAATCCAGCGGATACACGACCAGCCCGGCATCGTCGAACACGCGGTCGGACTCTTCATGAAAAGCTTCCTCGAGGCCGTCGCCATCGTGTTGGCAGTGACCTTTCTGGCGCTGAAGTGGCGCGCCGGGCTGGTGGTGGCCTTGAGCATTCCGGTGGTGCTGGCGATCACCTTCACCGCGATGTGGCTGTTCGGTATCGACCTGCACCGCATCTCGACCGGCGCGCTCATCATCGCACTCGGCCTGCTGGTGGACGACGCCATCATCGCGGTGGAAATGATGGCGCACAAACTCGAGGCCGGCTGGGGACGCTTCGAAGCGGCGACCTACGCGTTCCAGTCCACTGCGTTTCCCATGCTCACCGGTACCCTGCTTACCGCCACCGCATTTCTGCCGATTGCGCTGGCCAAGTCGATGGTGGGTGAGTACACCTTCGCGATTTTCGCGGTGACGACGATCGCGCTGCTGTCCTCCTGGCTGGTTGCGGTGGTCGTCACGCCTTATCTCGGCCACGCCTTGCTGAAACCTGCACGTCACGTCACCGATGAAAACGCGGCTTATCTGACGCCGTTCTATCGGCGCTTTCGCGCCGCGGTGACGTGGTGCGTGACGTATCGCTGGGTGGTGATTGCACTGACGGTGATCGCCCTGGTCGTCGGCGTGGCGGCGATGCAGCGGGTCGAAAAACAGTTTTTTCCGCAGTCCGACCGCCTGGAAATCCTGGTTGAGCTATGGCTGCCGGAAGGCGCCTCGATCGAGGCCACGCATACTGAAGCGGTCAAGCTCGAAACGCTGCTGCGGCAGGATGAGGACGTGGCGCACGTGCTCAATTACATCGGCCAGGGCGCGCCGCGCTTCGTGCTGGGGCTGGATCAGCGGCTGGCCAATCGCAATTTTGCGCAGCTGGTGGTGATTGCGAAGGATGTGCCGGCGCGCGAACGCGAGCTTGCCCGCATCCGTCAGCTGTTCGAGACCGATTTTCCCAACGTGCGCGGGCGCGCAGTGCGCTTCGAATACGGCCCGCCGGCCGGATATCCGGTGCAGTACCGGCTGTCCGGCAGCGACATACCCCGACTGAAAGTCGAGGCCGAGGCATTGCGCAAGATCCTTGCTGCACAGCCGCAGGTGACGGCGGTGAATCTGGACTGGAACGAGCAGTCGCTGGCCGTTGAGGTCCAACTCGACCAGGACAAGCTCAAGGCGCTGGGCCTGAGCTCGGATGCAGTGGGCCGGCTGGTGTCCCTGCAGCTGTCGGGCACCACCGTCACCCAGTTCCGCGAGGACGATCTGTTGATCGACGTCATGCTGCGTACGCCACGCACCGAGCACCGCGACGTCGATGCGCTGATGTCCTTGCCGATCGGCCGTTTCAACGGGCAGGGCGTGACGCTGGGGCAGATCGCCAGTTTCAAGCCGGCGTTCGAGGACGGCGTCATCTGGCGGCGTGACCGCCTGCCGACGATAGCGGTACGCGGCGACCCGGTGGGCAACACCCAGCCGGCGACGATCATCCAGTCCATCGCCCCGCAGGTGGCCCAGTTCAAAACCCGATTGCCCCCCGGCTTCCGGCTGGAGATCGGCGGCCCGGTGGAAAGCAGCGCCAAGGCGAATGCGGCGATCGGCGCGTCCTGGCCGCTGATCGTGATCACCACCCTGACCCTGCTGATGCTGCAGCTCGGCAGCATGTCGCGTTCTTTGCTGGTGGTGCTGACCGCGCCGCTCGGCCTCATCGGGGTGGCGATCGCGCTGCTGGTGAGCGGGTATCCAATGGGATTCGTCGCGCTGCTGGGCATCATTTCGCTGGCGGGCATGATCATGCGCAACTCGGTGATCCTGGTCGACCAGATCCGCCAGGACATTGCACGCGGCCTGTCGCAGTGGGATGCCATCATCGAATCGACGGTGCGGCGCATGCGTCCGATCAGCCTGACTGCGGCGGCGGCGGTGCTGGCCATGATTCCGCTGTCGCGCTCGATTTTCTGGGGGCCGATGGCGGTGGCGGTGATGGGCGGGCTGATTGCGGCGACTTTTCTGACGCTGTTCTTTCTGCCGGCCTTGTATGCGGCGTGGTTCCGGGTCAGAACCGAGTAGCACGTTGCAGGTCACACCTTGCAAGGAGGTCTTATGAAAGCGATCGGAATTGGACTTGTGCTGATGTTGGGGGGGTGTGCCGGGCTGCAGTCGGCCGACCCGGCGTCGCCGTACTATGCGTATACGACGGGCTGGACGGTGCAGCTCAACCGGGCGCTGACGATTCCCGCCGACGCGGCGACGGTGCGCCTGCAGTATGGCCGCATCGTGCCGCGCAACAGCGTACAGGAACACGATCCGTTCTGCGTGGTGGAACTCGATACGGTGCGTGCCGAGCCGCAGACGCTGCAGCCGGGCCGCTTCGCGGTGTGGCGGGTGACGCGCAGCGTCAGCCCGATTACCGCCGTGGTGAAATCGCCCCTGATCAAGGCACGCCTTGTCGACGACGATGGCGATCCGAGCTTTCTGTATTTCATCACCGAGTTCCGCCTGCGCGACCCGCAGCAACCGGACCTGCGCGGCATGCGCTGCGCCTGGAACCAGATGGCACCCGGCAACCGGGCGCTGATGCGTCATCTCACGCTTGTTGAAATCCGCCAGGCGCTGGGCGACTGGATGATCCTGATTCCACCGAAGGAGGTGCTGTGAACCCGGCCGATACGCGAATAGCACCCGACACCGAGGTCAGGCTGTCGAAATGGGACGCCGACGACACCGACATCATCGGCAAGGACAACTCCGATGCGCGCGACCGCCTGGACGAATATCGCGCGCGGCTGGAAACCCTGCAGGAACTGCTGTATGCCGAGGGCAGGCACAAGCTGCTGATCGTATTGCAGGCGATGGATACGGCCGGCAAGGACTCCACCATCCGCCATGTGTTTCAGGGCGTCGACCCCCTGGGGGTGAAGGTGGCGGGCTTCAAGGCGCCCACGCCGTACGAACTGGCGAGGGACTACCTGTGGCGGGTGCATCACCATGTGCCGGGCGCCGGTGAAATCGCCATCTTCAACCGGTCGCACTACGAGGATGTGCTGATCACCCGCGTCAACGGCTGGATCGACGCCGCCGAATGCAAGCGCCGTTATCGCCAGATCAACGACTTCGAACGCATGCTGGCGGAAACCGGCACGACGATCCTGAAGTTTTATCTGCACATCTCCAAGGACGAGCAGAAAAAACGTCTGGAGGAACGGCGCGACACCCCGGAGAAGCAATGGAAATTCCATACGGGTGATCTTGCCGTGCGCGAGCAGTGGGACGCTTACATGGATGCTTACGAAGCGGCGCTGTCGGCCACCAGCACGGCCCATGCGCCCTGGCATGTGATCCCCGCCAACAGCAAGCTGGCGCGCAACCTGATGATTTCCCGCCTGCTGATCGAGGCGCTGGAAGGGCTGAAGATGCGCTATCCGGAGCCGGAGGAAGGGATTTCCGACACGGTGATCGTCTGACGTTTATTTGACCAGCGTCAGGTGAGGCGCACGTGGGGTGAGCACCTGCACGGCGGTCTGCATCCCGCTCACCGGCTGCCAGTGCGGGAAGGCTTCCGGACGATGGATGTGGTAGCCCTGCAGGTAGTCCACCCCGATGTCGCGCAGCAGCGCCGCCATCTCGCCGTCTTCTACCTGTTCGGCCACCGACAGCATGCCGAAGTCGCGCGCCAGCTGCGCAATCGAGCGCACGATGGCCTGGTCGCGGCGATCGTCCAGCATGCCGCGCACAAAGGCGCCGTCGATTTTGAGGAAGTCGGCGGGCAGATGCTTGAGGTAGAAAAACGACGAGGCATCGCGCCCGAAATCGTCCAGCGCGAACTGGCAGCCGCGTTCGCGCAGGCCGTAGATCAGGCGCTGGGCATCCTCCAGGTTCACCACCGCCGCGGTTTCGGTGACCTCGAATCCCAGACGCTCCCCGGCCACGCCATAGTGATCGAGCAGATGGCAGACCACCCCGAGGAAGGACTCGTCGGCGACGGTCTTGCCCGACAGGTTGATGAAATACACCGCATTGTCGTCGGGCTGCGCCGCCAGATAGGACACCACGGCCTCCACCATCCAGCGGTCGAGGATAGGCGCCTGACCGTAGCGCTCGAGCGCGGGCAGCAGCTTGGCCGGACCTTCGACCACGCCATTGCGCTGCCAGCGGACCAACACTTCGTAATGCGGCTGGCCGCCGTGTGAGGTCGGCTGGATCAGCTGGCGGTAAGGCAGGAACTGGTTGGCTTCCAGTGCCTGGGCAAAATCCGCCGCCCAGCCCATCTCGGCTTCCAGACGGCGGAAGCCGACCTCGTCCGCCTCGTACAGCATCACCCGCCCGCTGCCCTCCGATTTGGCGCGATAGCAGGCCATGTCGGCCTGCACCAGGATTCCGCCGGCGGTGGTGGCGGCCTGGGTGATGGGCGCAATGCCGGCACAGGCACCAAGGGTGAAGCGCCGCCCATTGTGTTCGAACCGGAAATCGCGAATGCGCTGCACCAACTGCCTGCAAAGCAGAATGGCGACCTCAGGCCGGGTATCGAACAGGATGAGGCCGAATTCGTCCCCTCCCAGCCGGCCCAGATAAGCCTGCTCGGGCAGGGCGGCTTTCATGGTCTGCGCAATGTCCATCAGCAGGGCATCGCCCACCGAATGGCCGCAGGTATCGTTCACCAGCTTGAACTGGTCGAGGTCGATATAGCAGAACGCATGCTGCTGGGCCTGGTCGCGCGCGGTCCGCATGGCGCGCGCCAGACGGCCTTCCACTGCGCGGCGATTCGGCAGCATGGTCAAGGTGTCGTGGAAGGCCATTTCGCGCAGGCTGTCGAGCAGCTGCTTTTTCTCGGTCTCGTCGCGCAGCACATAGACCGCGCCGAAGCCGCCGCTACCGGTCAGCGGCGCCCAGCTGTAGCTGATGGCAAGGTGCTGGCCGAGCCGGGTCTGCAGCTGGGCAGAACCCGTCTGGCCGTGTAGCGCCGAAACCGGCGACAGGAAACAGGCGGGCGCATCTTCGTCGCCACCCATCTGGTCGAGCTGCATCAGGTCTTTCAGCGGGTTCGACACGGCGTCTTCAAGCGCAACCCCGAGGAGACTCTCGGCGCTCGGGTTGATGTAGACCACCTGATTGTGGGCGTCGGTGACGATGACGGCATCGTTGATCGACTGCAACGTGACCTGCCAGCGCTCCTTCTCTTCGCTGAGCGCGGCCTCGTCGAGCTTGCGCTGCGTGATGTCGAAGCGGATCGACAGATATTTCAGCGGCAGGCCTGCATCGTCCTTGATCGGGATGATGGTCGACGCCGTCCAGAACAGTCGCCCATCCTTGGCGCGGTTGCAGATTTCGCCGCGCCAGGTGCGCCCGCTCGAGACGGTTTCCCACAGCGTGTTGAAAAACGGGGCGTCGTGCCAGCCCGAGTTGAGGATGCGATGATTCTGGCCGATCAGCTCTTCGCGCGTATAGCCGCTGGTGCTGCAGAACAGGTCATTGACGAAGGTGATGTTGCCGGCGAGATCGGATTCGGACACGTTGGCCGTGCTGTCGAGCGCCTTTTGCTGTTCGTTGAGATCGGTGAGCACCTTTTCCAGGGCTGCACTCATATGATTGAAGGCCCGCGTGGTTTCCTGCAGTTCGGGCGGGCTGCTGGGGCGAATGGGGATGCGCGTGCTGTAGTCTCCGGCCTCGATCTGGCGCGCCGTTGCGCGCAGCCGGGTCAGGTCCTGCAGGTTGATTCTGAGAAGCACATGGGCAAGCCAGCCGAGCAGGGTGAACGCGGTGGCGAGCAGTATGAAGAGGCGGGTGCCGAGGTGCCAGAGAAAATCTTCATAGGCATGGGAAGACGGCTGGATCACCAGGTGGCCATAGTCCGTGCCGCCGATGACCAGCGCTTTCTGCATGACCGGCATTGCCAGGGCGGTGAGGTCGGCAAACCAGTCGGGGCGGTGAGCAGGGTGCGGCGGCGCCTCCTCGCGCAGGACGTAGCCATTGGGCGCGATGTATTCCACAAACCGCAGGTTGCCCTCGGAGACCGGTGTTTTCAGATGTTCCTGCAGGGCAGTGCGATCGCGCAGGATGGCCGAGTCGGATACCGCCTGCGACAGTGCGGCAAGCTGCGCCGAGGCCTGCACGCGCAACGCGGCGTCGGCGTCCTGCCGCGCGATCTGCAGCGCCTGTTGCCCCGCCAGGACAAATACGACCACGAGAACGAGCAGGAGCGCGCCCATGACCCGCCCCTGTGTGCTGAGCAGTGTCGGGTGCAGGCCCTGTACCAGGCGGGCGTAAAAGGCTGAGGGATGAGCGCGCATACGGAAGGAATCGACCGTATGTGCCATTTCTGAAGCGGACGTAAGGCCGCACACCGCTGCGGGCGGACCTCAGCTTTTCTTGCGCGCGCGCGGGTGCGCCTGGTCGTAGACCTTGGCGAGGTGCTGCCAGTCGAGGTGAGTGTAGATCTGCGTGGTACTGATGCTGGCGTGGCCAAGCATTTCCTGCACTGCGCGCAGGTCGCCGGACGACTGCAGCACGTGGGTGGCGAAGGCGTGGCGCAGCATGTGCGGGTGCACGTGCTGGCCGAGCCCTGCCTGCAGCGCCCAGCGGTTGAGGCGCAACTGCACGCTGCGGGGTGTGAGACGGCTGCCGCGCTGGCTGATGAAGAGCGCGGCGGTGTTGCCGCGCACCAGCGGCTGCCGCTGCGGCAGCCAGGCGGCAATGGCGTCGAGCGCCGCTTTGCCCACCGGCACGATGCGGGTCTTGCGGCCCTTGCCGGTGACTTGCGCTTCGCCCGATTGCAGGTTGACGTCGTTGAGGTCGAGTCCGACCAGTTCCGACAGGCGCAGGCCGGACGAATAAAACAGCTCGAACATGGCACGGTCGCGCGCGACCAGCGCATCCGCATCGGCGGCACGGTCGAGCAGTTGGGTGCAGGTGTCGGGAGACAGGATGTCCGGCAAGGCCTTGGCCGCCTTGGGGGGGCGCAGGCCGAGGCAGGGGTTGCTTGCGTAGCCGAGACGGCGGCAGGCAAAGGTGTAAAACCCGCGCCAGCTGGAGAGCTGCCGTGCCACGCTGGTGGATGCCAGATTCTGGCTGCGCAGCTTGACGATGGCGCCGCGGATATCGGTGACGTCGAGCTCGGCCAGCGGTTTTCCGGCGGCAAGCCGGGTCAGGTTGGCCAGGTCGCGCTCATAGGCCGCGACCGTGTGCGACGACAGCCGGCGTTCGGCGGCGAGGTGTTGCAGGTATTGCGCGACAGCGCTCACCGCCGCATTTACCCTTGCATCCGCACCAGCGCAGCGCCGATCAGCTGGCCCAGCCGTTCCAGATACAGCGTGCCCATACCGGCGTAGAAGCGCTTGGCCTCCTCCGAGGCCAGCACCAGCAGGCCCACCGGGGCGGCGCCGGGCGCCGGGCGCAGCGGTATGCAGGCAAAGGCGCGCAGATGCGGCGACACTTCGCCGAACCAGTCGCTCGCGTCATTCACCGCCAGCGCGCCGCACACGGGCTGCGGCATGGCGGCCACGCTGTCATGCGCGGCCTGCGACACCGGATCGGTGAGGCCAGGCACAGCGTCGCCCGCCAGGTTCCACACCCGCAACGCATGGTGGGGCACCGCAAAGCCTTCGCGCAGATGCAGCGCCAGCGCCGCAACGATCTCCTGCGGCGTGCGCGCAGCCAGCAGCGCCAGGGTGAGCGCATGCAGCTTGTCGGAAATGCCGTCGTTTTCCTCACCGAACTGGATCAGCTCGGCCAGCTTGTTCTCCAGCATCCGCACCTTGTCGCGCATCGCGATCAGCTGGCGCTCGCTCATCGACACCGCGTGGGTACCGTGGGGATGAGGAATGTGCAGGTCCGCCAGCAGAGTGGGGAAGTCGTTGAAGAAATTCGGATGCCGGGTCAGGAACTCGGCGATATGTTCGGGTTGCATGTCCATTAGATGTCTATCTCTCCCTCAAAAACCGTTTCGGCCGGCCCGGTCATGTAAACCGGCCGGCCCGTGCCCGCCCATTCGATGATCAGGTCGCCGCCGCGCGTATGCACGCTGACCGGGCTGCTGAGCCAGCCCTGGCGGATGCCCGCAACCGCCGCGGCGCAGGCGCCGGTGCCGCAGGCCAGCGTCTCGCCGGCGCCGCGTTCGAATACGCGCAGGCGGATGTCGTGCGGCGTCAAAACCTGCATGAAGCCGGCGTTGACCCGCTGCGGGAAGCGCGTATGCGATTCGATCGCGGCGCCGAGAATGTCCACCGGCGCGCTGTCGAGGTCGTTCACCCGCAGCACCGCGTGCGGATTGCCCATCGACAGCGCAGCGATCTCGATGACGTGCTGGCCGACTTTCAGCGAATAGCTCATCGCTTCGGCTTCAGCCACGAACGGGATGTCGGCCGGCGCAAAACGCGGTGCGCCCATGTCCACCGTGACCTGGCCATTGTCGAGCAGGCGCGGTTCGATGACGCCGGATGCGGTTTCCACGCGGATCGCGGTCTTGCCGGTGAGCCCGTGGTCGTGCACGAAGCGAACGAAGCAGCGTGCGCCGTTGCCGCATTGCTCCACCTCGCCGCCGTCGGCGTTGAAGATGCGGTAGCGGAAATCGACGTCATCCCGGCCGGGTTTTTCGACCAGCAATATCTGGTCGCAGCCGACGCCGAAGTGGCGGTCGGCGATGCGGCGGCACTGCTCGGGCGTGAGTGCGATGGCCTGGCTGACACCATCGAACACGACGAAGTCATTGCCCAGTCCCTGCATTTTGGTGAAGCGGAGTTTCGTGCCCATTTGGGTATTCATGCAGTTTTGAGCCTGACGTATTCCTTGAGAAGGCAGCGGTCCATCACGGCAGTCATGCCGCCGTCCTGCGCTTGCTGCGCGGCGCCGCCGGCGATGATGCCTTCCTGGATCCAGATAGCTGGCAAGTGTAGCGCCAGGCACTGATCGACGATAGCCGGCACGTGGTCGGCGGCGCGGAAGACGTTGACCAGGTCAACCCCGAACGGGATGTCGGCGAGGCTGGCATACGCCTTCTCGCCCAGCACCTCGTCGACCAGCGGCCGCACCGGAACGATGCGGTAGCCGTAGCGCTGCATCGCCTGCGCCACCCGGTAGCTGGGGCGCGCGGCCTGCGGCGACAGGCCGACCACGGCGATGGTCTTGACGTTTTCCAGCAGGACACGCAGGTCGCCGTCGTCGGGGTTCACGAATGTCATAGTGCTCGCTCCATCACATGGTCGTCCATCACGAAGCCGTTGCCGATATCGAACACGCGCGACCCGGCAATGTGGAAACCGTATTTCTCATAGGCGCGGATCGCCTGCGTGTTGCCGCGGTTGACCTGCAGCCACAGGCGGTGCGCCTGCTGCGCGCGCGCCCAGCCGGCAATCTCCTGCAGCAGCGCGGCGCCGATGCCAAGGCGCTGATGGTCCGGGTGCACGTAGAGCTTGTCGAGCTTGCAGCCGGTTTCATCGCCCAGGGCGTGGGCAAAGCCGACCAGCGCATGGCCCTGCCGGGCCACCCACCAGGCATGGCGCGCATCGTCCAGCTGGTCTCGAATGCGCTGCGGCGCATAGCGGTCGGCCAGCATGGCGTCGATCTGCGCCTGCGAAATCAGCGGCGGGTAGGTGGACTGCCACACCGTGCGCGCCAACGCACCGACAGCGTCGAGGTCGGCAGCCGTCAGCCGCGACACATCGGTACGCGGCTCATCCATACAGGCTGGGCTCACCCGCCGGACGGGTCTTGAAGCGGCGATGCAGCCACAGGTATTGCGGCGGCATTTCGCGGATGCGCACTTCGATGAAGGCATTCATGCGGGCGACGTCGGTTTCCAGGTCGCCGCTCGGGTAGTCGTCCCAGGGCGGGTAGAAACGCACCGCGTAACCGCGTCCCCACGGCAGCTGGCGGGTGACGACCGGAATGACCTGGGCGTCGGTCAGTTTGGCCAGACGGGGCAGTGCCGACACGGTGGCGGCCGGCACGCCGAAGAAAGGTACGAACACCGCGTTGCGGCGACCGTGGTCCTGGTCCGGCAGGTAATAAAAAGGCCGTCCAGACTTGATCGTGTGGAGTGTCGACTTGATGCCTTCGTGGCGCGCGATCAGCACGATATCCGAAAAGCGCGTGCGTCCCCGCCGCATGAATTTGTCGGTCACCGGATCCTTGGCCGGCGCGTACATCGAGGCGGCGGAATGGTCCATGGTCAGCCGCACGCCGCCCATGTCGAGCCCGACGAAATGCGGCGCCAGCCAGATCACCGGCCGCACACCGTCGCCCAGCGCGGCTTCCGGATTGTCGATCTTGATCAGGCGGCGCAGGCGCGCGTCCGAGCCCCACCACAGCAGGCCGTGCTCCAGCACCGCGCGCATCGAGGCCTGAAAAGTCTGCCGCAGCCAGCGGCGTCGCATGGCTGTCGACGCCTCGGGAAAACACAGTGCCAGATTGGTCGCGACGACGCGTCGCCGCTTGCCCGGCTTCATCGCCAGCAGCCAGCCGACGGCATTGCCCAGCGCCGCCTGCAGCGGCAGCGGCAGCCAGTGCAGCAACCACAGGAAGCCGACGCTGAACCAGACCGGCAACAGCGACGGTCGCCACAGGTTTTCGGCGGGAGCGGGCTTCATGCGGCAGTGGGATCGAACGGGTCGGGGGCGCTGCCCGGACGCTTGTGGCGGTTGTAGCTCCAAAGGTACTGCGCCGGGAAGCGCCGCACCACGGCTTCCACCTCCTGGTTGATGCGGACGGCGGCCGCGGTCTTGTCTTCCGGCAGCGCCTCGGTCACCGGCGTCACATGCAGGTGATAGCCGCGGCCCCAGCTCAATCGCTCGGCCGCCACGAAGAACGCTGCCGCGCCGGTCTTGCGTTGCAGGCTGGCAACCAGCGTCGGCGTATAGGCCGGGCGACCGAGGAAGGGCGCCCACACGCCGTCGCCGCCGGTGGCCACCTGGTCGGGCAGGATGCCGATGCCCTCGTGACGCTTCAGCGCCGCCAGCAGGGCGCGCACGCCCGACAGGTCGGTCGGCACCAGCGTCGCTTGCCCGCGCCGGCGTCCGGCCAACATCAACGCATCCAGCACCGGCTGGCGCGGCGGCTTGTACATCGCGGTGAACGGGTGCCGCGCGGCGTAATACAGGTTGATCATTTCGAAGCAGCCGATATGCGGCGCAATGACGATGACCCCCTTGCCCGCGGCGCGCGCGGCGTCGATGTGCTCCCAGCCGCTGGTGCCCTTGACCAGCTTCAGCACCTTGTCGTACGGACGCAGCCACACCGGCAGCAGTTCGACGATGGCCTTGCCGGATTCGCCGATGGTGCGGCGCAGCAGCGCCCGGCAGTCGCGGCCCGGCGTACAGAGGCCGCTGTCGAACAGGTTGTTGCGCATGCGCGCGGAATGCCGGCCGGGCGCCCAGTAAATCAGCCAGCCCAGGGCAATACCCAGGCCGTGCAGCACGGGCAGCGGCAGGCGGGCCAGCAGTTTGAGGATGAACATCACGCGGGCGTACGACTCCACGTGGGCTTCAGCCCACAGTGGATCGGAGTCCCCACGTGGGAATTGACGGAAGGTGGGAGGGCGCGGCACAATGCGGCAGCCGCCGCGTTAATCTTGACAACTTGCGGGCGGGATACAAATACAGCTAAAGCGTCGCCGCTCTGTTTGTCCCCCGAGCCGGTTGCGCAGTCAGTAACCGGGGCAACAGGAGCTGTCATGCAAAAGGATTTCATTTTCACGTCTGAGTCGGTGTCCGAAGGGCACCCCGACAAGATGGCGGACCAAGTGTCGGATGCGGTGCTCGACGCGATTCTAACCCAGGACAAACATGCGCGCGTGGCGT
>JAIBFA010000084.1 GCA_019459325.1 Thiobacillus sp. | reverse complement strand
CTAACGAATGAAAGGGACTTCCCCGTCCCGAGGTTGCGGCGGAAGCCGCGATCGGCAACAAGTGCCATGATGGATTTTCCGAACCTCATCAAGACCACGGAAGGGGAAGTCCATGAGCATTATCACGATAGGAATCGATCTCGCAAAGAACGTGTTTGCAGTGCACGGCATAGATGATAACGGCAAACCCGTGCTGGTCAGGCCGAAGGTGCCGCGGGTGGAACTGCTGTCGCTTATCGCGCAAATTTCCCCCTGTCTGATCGGCATGGAAGCCTGCTCCGGCGCGCACCACTGGGCACGATTGTTCCGTCAGCACGGGCACACGGTAAAGCTGATCGCCCCCAAATTCGTCAGCCCGTACCGCATGTCGGGCCGGCGCGGCAAGAACGACGCGGCGGATGCCGCCGCCATCTGCGAAGCCGTCACCCGGCCCGCCATGCGCTTCGTGCCGGTGAAAGAAGCACACCAGCAGATCATCCTCACGCTTCACCGCACGCGTCAGGGCTTCGTCGAAGAGCGCACCGCGCTCTACAACCGCCTGCGCGGCCTGATCAGCGAATTCGGCATCGTGCTGCCACAGAAGGTGGCCTGCCTGCGGCGCGAGATTGGCGCCCACCTCGAAGACCTGCCCGGCTACGCCAATTGCTGCGTCGGCGACCTGCTCGCACACGCCGACCGGCTTGACGCCCTGATCTCCGACTACGACCGCACCATCGCCCAGGCCGCGCGCGAAGACGCCGCTAGCCGCCGTCTCATGCAACTCCCCGGCATTGGCCCCACCACCGCCAGTGCCCTCGTCGCCAGCCTCGGCGGCGGCCACGAATTTGCCAACGGCCGCCAGGTTGCCGCGTGGATCGGCCTCGTACCCGGGCAATACAGCAGCGGCGGTAAATCGCGGCTGGGGCGCATCACCAAGGCCGGCGACCCTTACCTGCGCAGCCTGCTCGTCATGGGCGCCCGCGCCATCCTGGCGGGACTCGGCACCAAACAGGACCGGTTCAGCCGATGGGCACGCAGCCTAGTCGAACGACGCGGCTACTGGCGAGCCGTCGTCGCGATCGCCGCGAAGAATGCGCGGCTGGCCTGGGCGGTGCTGAAGTATGGCGAAGATTTCAGACTGCATGCCGCGGCCGTCTGAACGGCCGACCAAGCCCCTTTATGAACCGGTAACGGAAAGGACAGCATGGGCCGCCCGAGGCGGCCAGAATTCACCGATGCACTGCACGCGTTGATGTGAAGCGGGTTGGACCCGCGCCGGGAGCGCCTGATTAACTCGAGGGGAAGGAGTCATTCCCGACTAACGATTGAGGCCCCGGCGCGCGTCTTTCATCAGGGTCCGGGTCGAATGCGAGAAGCAGGGAATCCAACATGACCGGTTGTAGTACCGCAGTCCTTCACCTTCTCGCACGACTGCCGCAGTGGACGACAAATCAGATCAGGAACAAACGATGCGATAAAAATTCAGATTGGCACTTGCAGGTTTGGGAAGCCCTTGTAGTC
>JAIBFA010000082.1 GCA_019459325.1 Thiobacillus sp. | reverse complement strand
TGGGGCTGATGCTGGCGATTTCTTCCGGCTTGTTGTGCATGTCCACATCGATGACTTCAAAGTCCATGTCCTTTTCGAACAGGACGATGCGACAGCGGTGGCTGTACGGATCGGTACTACCGGAATACAAGGTCATCATGGTGGTGCTCCCTATCGTGTTGCGTGTGTTTGATGCTTAAAACGCCAACAGCCGGACACAGTCCGGCTGTTGGCGAACGGCGGTGGCCGGGCTCAGTGAATGTCTTTCCAGAACTCTTTCTTCAGGTAATAGGCCACCACGAAGAAGACCGCCAGGAAAATCAGCACGATGAGGCCGAGCTGCTTGCGCTGGACCTGGGCGGGCTCACCCATCCACACCAGGTAATTGACCAGGTCGCCGACCATGGCGTCGTACTCGGCCAGGGTGACGCTGCCGGGCTTGACCAGTTCGAGGCGCTCGATGACTTCGTGCTCGCCTACTTTCTTGTGAACCGGCGCCATCTCGCCCTGCAGGCCCCACATCACGTGCGGCATGCCCACCTTGTCGAACACGGTATTGTTCCAGCCGGTGGCGCGGCTGTCGTCACGGTAGAAGCTGCGCAGGTAGGTATACAGCCAGTCGGCACCGCGCGAGCGGGCGATCACGCTGAGGTCAGGCGGGGTCGCGCCGAACCAGGCCTTGCCGTCCGCCTTGCTCATGCCGACCTTCATGGTTTCACCAGGCTTTTCGCCGGCGAACAGCAGGTTGTCCTTGATCTGCTCTTCGGTCAGGCCGATGTCCTGCAGCCGCGAGTAGCGCATGGAGCCGGCACTGTGACAGTTGAGACAGTAGTTCACGAACATGCGGGCGCCGCGCTGCAGGGAGTCCTGGTCGGTCAGGTTGACCGGCGCCTTGTCCAGGTGAACGGTGGCGCCTGCCGCAAAGGCCACGACGGGGGCTGCCGCCAGCAGGAAAAGAAAATTCTTCAAGCGTTTCATTTAGCCAGTCACCCTTTCCGGTTCCGGTTTCGTTTTGTCAATCGAGGTATACCAGGGCATCAGCAGGAAAAACAGGAAGTAGATCACTGAGAAGACCTGGGCAAAAATCGTCGCCACCGGAGTGGACGGCAACAGGCCAAGATAGCCGAGACCGATGAAGGACACGATGAACAGGGCCAGCATGATCTTGTAGATCGGGCCGCGATAGCGGATCGACTTGACCTTGCTGCGATCCAGCCAGGGCAGGAAGAACATCAGCACGATCGACAGGCCCATCGCCACCACTCCCGGGAACTGCGAGCCGAACAGCGGCGGTACTGCGCGCAGAATCGCGTAGAAGGGGGTGAAGTACCACAACGGCGCAATGTGCTCAGGCGTCTTCAGCGGGTCGGCGGGAACGAAGTTGGCCGCCTCGAGGAAGTAGCCGCCCATTTCCGGCGCGAAGAACAGGATCGCCGAGAACACCATCAGGAAGACGATGACGCCGACGATGTCCTTCACCGTGTAGTATGGGTGGAAGGGAATGCCGTCGAGCGGAATGTGCGTGACCGGATCCTTGTGCTTCTTGATCTCGACACCGTCGGGGTTGTTGGAGCCGACTTCGTGCAGCGCCACAAGGTGCACCGCGACCAGCGCGATCAGCACCAGCGGCAGGGCGATGACGTGGAAGGCGAAGAAGCGGTTCAGCGTGGCGTCGGAGATCACGTAGTCGCCGCGAATCCAGATCGACAGGTCTTCACCGATGAAGGGCACGGCGGCGAACAGGTTTACGATCACCTGGGCGCCCCAGAACGACATCTGGCCCCACGGCAGCAGGTAGCCGAGGAAGGCTTCGGCCATCAGCGCCAGATAGATCAGTACGCCGAAGATCCAGATCAGTTCCCGCGGCTTGCGGTAGGACCCGTACATCAGGCCGCGGAACATGTGCAGATAGACGACGACAAAGAACATCGAGGCGCCGGTGGAGTGCATGTAGCGGATCAGCCAGCCCCAGTCGACGTCGCGCATGATGTACTCGACGGACGTGAAGGCGAGCTCCGCATCCGGCTTGTAGTTCATGGTGAGGAAGATGCCGGTGACGATCTGGATCACCAGCACCAGCAGCGCCAGCGAACCGAAGAAATACCAGAAGTTGAAGTTCTTGGGCGCGTAGTACTCGGACAGGTGCGCCTTGTAGGTGGCGGTGAGCGGGAATCGGTCATCGATCCAACCCATCATTTTTTGCAGGGCAGACATTCTATTTATCCTTGCAGGTGGTCAGTTGCGGGGTCCACACCAATCAGCAACCTGGCGTCGCTGAGGTATTGATGAGGCGGAATCACCAGATTGGTCGGCGCCGGCACGTTCTTGAACACGCGTGCGGCAAGGTCGAAACGCGAACCGTGGCAGGGGCAGAAGAAGCCGCCCGGCCAGTCAGCGCCGAGATCAGCCGCGCCGACTTCCTTGCGATAGGTAGGCGAACAGCCGAGGTGGGTACAGATGCCGACGGCCACCAGATATTCGGGCTTGATCGAGCGGTTTGCGTTCTTGCAGTAAGCGGGCTGCTGCGGCATCTCGCTCTTGGGATCGGTCAACTGGTCCTCATGCTTGGCCAACATGCCGAGCATTTCCGGGGTGCGGTTGACGATCCACACCGGTTTGCCGCGCCATTCGACCGTCAGCAGCATGCCCGGCTCGACCTTGCTGATATCCACTTCGACCGGTGCGCCCGCTGCCTTGGCGCGTGCGCTCGGCAGCATGCTCATCACCAGCGGAACGGCCACCCCTGCCACTGCGACTCCCCCCACAGCGCTGGTCGCGGCGATCAGGAATTTTCTTTTACGTGTGTCCACTTTTTGCCCATCGACTTCCTGGCTCATGTTTACCTAACCTGAACGTGTTGCGATAAAACCGGCATTCTAACCAATTTGCCGCCCTCACCGGAAGCCCGTCATGCCAATAACACGATGCGCAGACGCCCCTGGGCTATAATCGCCGCGTGGCGGAATCACGCCAAGCCCCTGAATTCAATCAATATGCGCAAACTCTGGTTGCTTTTCGCCCAATCCACCACGGTGGCGCTGGGCGTGTTGTTCATCATCGTCCTCTTCAAGCCCGACCTCCTGAACTGGCAAACGCGGCAGCAGAGCCTGACCATTCAGCAGGCGCAGCATCCGGTCCGGAGCGCAACCATTCCAGGCGAGTCCTTCGCCCCGGCCGCGCAAAAAGTGATTCCGACGGTGGTCAACGTCTTCACCCAGCAAAAGGTGCGCACCCCGTCGCACCCTGCACTGGAGGATCCGATCTTCCGCTATTTCTTCGGCGACCGACTGGACTCACGCCCGCGCGAAGTATCCAACCTGGGCTCAGGCGTGATCGTCAGCGCCAATGGCTACATCCTCACCAACCACCACGTCGTCGAGGCGGCCGACGAAATCCAGGTCGCGCTGGCGGATGGCAGGACGCTGCCCGCGCGCGTGGTGGGCGCCGATCCCGAAACCGATCTGGCGGTATTGAAAATCGATGCCGACACTCTGCCCGCCATCACCTTCGCCCAGGCCGACAGCCTCAAGGTCGGCGATTGGGTGCTGGCGGTGGGCAATCCCTTCGGCGTCGGACAGACCGTCACCGCCGGCATCGTCAGCGCACTCGGCCGCACCCATCTCGGCATCAACACCTTCGAGAACTTCATCCAGACCGATGCCGCAATCAACCCCGGCAATTCGGGCGGTGCGCTGGTCGATTCCGCCGGCAACCTGGTGGGGGTAAACAGCGCGATCTATTCGCGCACCGGTGGTTCGCAAGGCATCGGTTTTGCCATCCCGGTCAGCATTGCCCGCCAGGTGATGGAGCAGATCATCAAGTCCGGCAGCGTGACGCGCGGCTGGGTCGGCATCGAGGTACAGGACCTGACCCCCGAGCTGGCGGAATCCTTCAGCCTGAAAAATGCCGATGGCGCATTGATCGCGGGCGTGCTGAAAGGCGGCCCGGCCGACGCCGGCGGGATTCGTCCGGGCGACATCCTGCTGGCGGTCAACGGCAACAAGGTGTCCGATTCGGCCTCGCTGCTCAACCTGATTGCGGCACTGAAACCAGGCGACAATGCACGGCTCACCGTGGCGCGCAAACAACAATCGCTGGACCTGAAAATCCAGGTCGGACTGCGCCCGCTGCAACGCACGCTGGAACCGGCGCAGGAACCCGAACTCAACTAGGGGCCTGTCAACGCTAAATTCACGCGTCCGGGAGCGCCTGCTCCAGCACCCGCAGCCGGGTGGGATAGGCATACGCATCCTGCTCCATCGCCGGCAGGCGCCAGCCGGCGGCGGCGCGCGCCAGACGCTGCAACGCGGGATCCTGCACACGCAGGCTCGCCAGAATCAGCACATCGGACGGCGAATACAGCGCGCCGTCGGCCAGCGCCGGCTCGGGCTGCAGCGTGGCCAGCAGGGGCCGCGCCTCATGTTTCCAGCCTTTCTCGCTCCAGAACAACGTCCAGGCAGTGCGCGCGAGCTGTCGCGCCTGCACGCGCGATTGTCCATTGCCGGTGGCGTCGGCATGGTCGAGCAGACCCTGGACGACATAAGCGTAATCCTCCAGTTCGGCATGCGGCAGTATCTGGCCGCGCGCCATCGCCTTCATCAAACGTCCTTCCCGTACCAGACGCGCCAGCAGGAAACGCTGCAGGTGGTCGGCAGGCTGACGATAGGCCGGATCGAGTCGAATGGCCTGGCTGAACGCCGACAGCGCCAGCCCATTGAGACCGGCGTTCAGTTTGTCGTCCTTGGGCAGGCTGCGGGCCTGGCGCACCGGACGCAGGACGCGCACGGCATCGGCCAGCAGACGACGCTCGTCTGGCGTCGGTGGGCGGTACTCCGCAGGTAGATAGCCGTCGTCAAAACTGCGCGGCGCATCGAGCCGCCATACTCGCTGCGCCGCAACGAAGGCTTGCGGCGAAAGATGCTGCTTCAATTCATCGGGTTCCCACAGATAGCTTGCGCCTTCCCGTCCTGCCGCATCCACCGCGGAGGTGCTGCTGTACAGGCCACCGCTCGCATCCCGCAATTCGCCCTGCATGAAACCGAGCGTGCCGCGCGCGATCTCACGGTAACGCGGCTGACGCAACACGGTGGCGGCACGCAGATAGAGCATGGCCAGATGCGCGTTGTCGTACAGCATTTTCTCGAAATGCGGCGTGTCCCAGCCCGGATCGGTGGTGTATCGGAAAAAGCCGCCGCCGACATGGTCACGCAGCCCGCGCGCGGCCATCTGATCGAAGGTCAAACGCAAAAACTCGGCCAGCCTGGCGTCTGGATGCCGCGCCTGGCGCTCCAGCAAGGCATGCAACTGCGGTGCCATGGGAAATTTGCTGACCTGGCCAAAACCACCGTGCAGGGTGTCGGCCTCCTGCCACATGCCGGCCATGAACTGCTGCCAGGCACGTGCGCTCCGCCCGGTGGTCAGCGCCATGCCGGTGGGCCGCAGGGCGGGCGGCGGCGCCGCCTGACGGGCCAGCCGGCGAATGCCGGCGGGATCCGCCGTCCAGCGCTCCGCGAGATGGGTCAACAGTTTTCTGAAATCGTCCGGCGGCGCATACAGCACGACAAACGCCGGAAACCCATCCGGCGTGACGAAGGCATTCAGCGGCCAGCCTGACACGCCATTGAGGCGCGCCGAAAAATTCTGCAAGGCATCGTCCAGCCCGCTGTTGAGTTCGCGGTCGACCTTGACCGGAATGAAATCACGGTTGAGCTGCGCGGCAATCTGCGCGTTCTTGTAGCTTTCGCGCTGCATGACGTGACACCAGTGACAGGCGAAGTAACCCACCGACACGAACAACAACTTGTTTTCCCGTTTGGCACGGGCGACGGTGTCGGCATCCCAGTCCTGCCAGGCCACCGGATCGGTGCCGTGCAGCGCCAGATAGGGCGATGGATGATTGACAAGCTGATTGACCGGCGGGGCTGCAAGCGCAACAGGCAGCAGCAGAATCAGCAGCAGGCTGGCAAGTGTCGTTCCGCGTTCAAACCCGGACATAGGTCCAGCCTTGCTGGAGCCGGGTGACGATTTCGCCGATGGCGGTGGGTGCTGTCCGGGTGGCGGGCAACAGCTCCACCTTTTGTCCCTCGTTCGCGAAACGGGCAATGGTCTGACTGCACGCCACCCAATGGAGGTTGGCGTGGCGCTGGCTCATGCGCGCCATGCGTGCGGCATACGGACTATGCCCTGCCCGCAGCAGATCGATTCCGCGGCTGTTGGCGATCACCTCGATCTGCATCGCCCGCCCCTGCCGCTCCGCCTCGTCCAGCAGCCGCTCGGCCTGATCCAGCGCCGCCAGCATCCGCTCCGGCGCAGCGCTGTCGAGATGCAGCATGATCCGATTCGGGTCGGCCGCACGGGTCAGGCTGACCGTCTGATAGCCAGCGACGGCAGCAACAGGCGCGCCTGCCACGACCGGCGATTCCAGGCTACGCAAGGCCCAGCCCCCGCTCAATCCCGCAAGCAGGACGAGGCAACCGAAAGCGCAGCGCTGCATCAACTGCCGCCGCGGCAGGGCCATGGATGTTCTGCCCATGGCGCGCGGCGGCTCGGCATAGGCCAGGCGCACCATGCTCTGCAGGCTGCGCAACGCGCAGACACGCTGCGCCAGTTCCTTGTCGTCGCGTATCCGGGCGATGAGCGTTTCGCTCTCGGCCACGTCGAGTTCGCCATCGACAAAGGCATGCAGGGTTTCGTCCGAAATAACGGGGCTCATATCACTCTCCTCAGCACCGGCCGAGCCGCGGGCTGCTGCATTGCAGGGTCCAGCAGGTTTTTTAGGCTTGTACGCGCGCGCGACAGACGGCTCATCACCGTTCCCACCGGAATATCCAGAATCCCGGCCACCTCGGCATAACCAAACTCCTCCAGATCGACCAGCGTCAGCACCTGACGCTGTCCCAGCGGCAGCCGCGCCACTGCCGCCCGCACGCAGGCGACCACCTGCTCGCGATCGCAGCACGCTTCGGGCGACTCCACACCGGATTCAAGTTCGTCCTGCAGATCCTCGACATCGTCGAAGTCGCGCCGGCCGCGCAGGTAATCGAGCCAGCAGTGATTCATGATCGACACCATCCAGGCCTTCAGCGCCGCCTCCTCGCGCAGCTGCGCGCGCCGCACCCAGGCCTTGGACAGGGTTTCCTGCACCAGATCGTCGGCTAGCGCCGCATCGTGGCACCAGGCATAGGCAATGCGGTAGAGCATCGAGCGATGCACCTCGATGCCGGGACGAAACGGGCCAAACAACAAGCGGCTGATCATGATCATGTTGGTGGGACGCGAAGAGTGGTCCATTTATTCCATAAAAATTCAGGTGCGGGAATGGAATAAGCGTGCCAGATGATTCGTCTTAATCAATAGGCCCGATCTTAATCAAGCCTGCTTATCGATATCAATCAGGAGACTCATCATGACACGCACCCTTACTCCCCTCCTTGCCGCCTTGCTGCTGGCGACCGCCCCCATGGTCCACGCCGCTCCGCTGGCCGAGGCCGCAGCGCCCGCTGCCTCAGCAGAAGAGAAAGTGGTGTATCACATCAACGACGCTTCCGTCGCTCGCGTTGCGATGAACAATGTGAACAACCACCTTAGCGCCAGCCCGAATGCCAAGATCGTCGTGGTGACCCACGGCAAGGGCATCGATTTCCTGCTCAACGACGCCAAGGACGACAAGGGTGAATTTGCACCCGTGGTTGCCGGCCTGAAGGAAAAAGGGGTCGACTTCCGCGTCTGCCGCAACACGCTCAAAGCCCGCAAGCTCGAGGATTCCGCCGTCATCATGGAAGCCAAGGTGGTGCCGTCCGGCGTCGCAGAAATCGGCATGTTGCAGGCCAAGGAAGGCTACGTCTATCTCAAACCCTGAAGGACTCCGATCCGCTATGCGCTAAGGCGTGTGTGGGTCGTATTCCCCAAACCACACATGGTTTGAACTGACCGGATTGCGGCCTGTCGCCGCAATTCTTGCCGGCCCATGCGCCGGAACGTTTGCACACTCTGGGAGGAGTATCCGTGAAAATAAAACGCATCGCTGCCATGCTGGCGGCCTGTCTGTCCTTACCCGTTCAAGCCGCAAACTGGGTGGATGTGATCGCGACCGAGCCGGCCAACGCGCCCGCCATCAAGCCTTTCGGCTTTGTCCAGCCCACCTACACCTATATCGATGCCGATCCTCTGGCGGGCATGGGCGGCCTGGCAGCTAGTGCAAACGGCCAGTACCAGATCCAGAACCAGGTGGGGCCTAACTTCGAGAACACGGATCAGCTTCAGTTCCTGCGCGCCCAGTTCGGCCTGCGCGGCAGGCTGACCGACAAGATCAACTATTTTTTGCTGACTGACCTGGGCAAAAACCTCACCACCATCCAGCATCCGCTCATGGTCACCGACGCTTCGATGACCTTCAGCTTCATCCCCGGCGCCAAGATCCGCGCCGGTCTGTTCAAACTGCCCACTGGGGAAGAAGCGCTGGTCAGCAATCCGGTTGCCTATTCGTACGTCTATTACAGCGCGGTCACCAGCGCCCTCGTGCAGGAAACCTTTTACCGGGATGTGGCAGGCACGCCCGCCGGCTGCGCGGTCATTGCAGGCAACACCTCACTGGACTGCGGCATGGCAGTGGCCGGCAACAATGCGTTTCGCGACTGGGGCATTCAGGTATTCGACAGCTTCCAAAAGAACAACTGGGAGCTGGGCTATGCCGCCATGATCTCCAACGGCAACGAAATCGAGAACATCAGCGACAACAACAGCAGCAAGGACCTCACGGCACGCCTGCAACTGTCCTATGTTTTCAAAGGAAAAGGCCCGCTGCGGGAAGACGCCAATGCCTTCATCTGGCGTCAGTCGGGCGAGCGGACCTATGGCGGAACGGACTACGATCGCATCCGCGAAGGCGTGGGTTTCCGCGTGACCAAAGGCCCTTTCCGCACCTCCGGGGAATATATCCGAGCAGAAGGCATGGTGGCCGGCGGACCCAATCCGCCCGTCGTGCCCGCCAGCGGCGACCTCGAGCCGCCCTACAACCTGAACCTGGCGCCCGCGGGCAAGGCCGACGGCTGGTATCTGGAAGGCGGCTGGCGCTTTCATCCCAAGTGGGAAATCGAGGCCCGCTATGATGAATTCGACCGCAGCCACGACGATCCGGCCGCACAGCGCGTGTTCAAGACCTGGACCCTGGGCGGCCAATACTTCATCAACAAGGCCACCCGCCTGACCTTGAACTATGAATGGCGCGAGGCCGAGGTCCCTCACCCCTTGGCCCTTACCAATGCCGTCCAGCGCAGCAATGCCAACATTGTTGCCGACAATCTGGGCGATCGCGTCAGCCTGCAATTGACCTGGAATTTCTAGATTCCAGCAGCAGTCTCCTCCTGCGGCGGCCATCTGGCCGCTTTTTTTTTACGCGCTGCGGATGAAATGCTCGCGGTAGTACTTCATCTCGTCGATGGACTCGTAGATGTCGGCCAGCGCCTCGTGCTTGCTGGATTTCTTGAAGCCTTCCGCCAGCCCCGGGCGCCAGCGCTTGGCCAGTTCCTTCAGGGTGCTGACGTCGAGATTGCGGTAGTGAAAGAATGCTTCCAACTGCGGCATGTAGCGCGCCATGAAGCGGCGGTCCTGGCAGATGGAATTGCCGCACATCGGCGAGGTTCGGGCCGGGAGGTGCTGTTTCACGAATTCCAGCATCTGGGCCTCGGCCTCGGCCTCGTTCAGCTGCGAGGCCTTGACGCGATCGATCAGCCCCGATTTGCCGTGCGTGCCCTTGTTCCAGTTGTCCATCGCATTCATCACCTCGTCGGGCTGATGGACGACCAGCACCGGGCCTTCGGCCACGGTATTGAGGTCGGCATCGGTGACGACGATGGCGAGTTCGATGATGCGATCGGTGTCGGGCGACAGGCCGGTCATTTCCATGTCCAGCCAGAGCAGATGCGTGGGATTGAGCGCCATAAGAATTTCCTGAATTGAACAGGCTGCATTTTCGCATAGACCATGACCAACACGGGGTAGCAGAAGGCCCTGCTTGCAGCCATAATCCATGCTTCTTATCCTGGAGGCTTGGCCATGAAAACCCTGATGGTTTTATTCGCTACAGCAATGCTTTCCATAGGCGTTCATGCCGCGCCGTTTGCCAAGGGCGATCCCAAGACCGGCAAGACCCTGCACGACAAGGCCTGCATCAACTGCCACGCCAGCATGTTCGGTGGCGACGGCAGCGGGATCTACACGCGCGCCGACCGCAAGACCCAAACCGCGCAGCAACTGGCCGCCCGCATCTCCGGCTGCAACGCCAATACCGGCGCTGGCTGGTTCCCGGAAGACGAGGCGCATGTCGCTGCCTACCTCAACCAGCAGTACTACAAGTTCAAGTAAGGAAGCGTTATGAGCACCATCGTCGAAGAACTCGTCCGCAAGAAATGTGCACCCTGCGAAGGCGGCGTCGCCCCGTTGACCGATGCCCAGATCACGCCCCTGCTGAAAGGCCTGTCGGGCTGGCAGCGCGACGGCGTGAAAATCGTCAAGGAATACAAATTCAAGGACCACTATCAGGCTCAGGCCTTCACCAACGCCGTGATGTGGGTGTCCCACCGCGAAGACCATCATCCCTATTTGCTGGTGGGTTACAACACCGTCAAGGTCGAATTCTGGACCCACGCCATCGACGGCCTGTCCGAGAACGATTTCATCTGCGCGGCCAAGGTCGATAGTCTGCTTGAGCTGTGAACCTCAAGTTGCTCTGCTATTCATCCGTTTAACACTCTGCTTTTGATTATCAGAGGGTTGACGCGATGATGAACTGGATGGAAATCATCGGCGCCCACGTCATGTGGAAACAGCGCCTGACCGCGTTTTTGGCGGGCAACAGTACGGAACAGCTCGATCCTGACACAATCAGGCTGGATGACCGTTGTGCACTGGGAAAGTGGATATACGGCTCAGGCAAAGCCATGTCTGAACTGCCCCGATATGAGGAGGTACGCGGCTTGCATGCCCAGTTCCACGAATACGCAGCGAATGTGGTGAGTTTGCATCTGGGCGGAAATACGGCCGAAGCCGAGAAACTGCTTCAGGGCGACTATTCCAAGCTGTCCGAGAAACTCAAACACCGACTTATCGGCCTGTCCAATCAGGTCAAAGCGGCTAGCGACGGAATCCCGCGATTCTGAACACACTGATCGGCCAGGTCGTCGCCGCATTCAGCCGCCGCTTTATCGTCGCGACCCCCGAGGGCAGCCTGCCGTGTCAGGTCAAGGGGCGCCACCTGCGCGTGGTGTGTGGTGACCAGGTCGAAATCCGGCGCGACGGCGACGCCGGGGTCATCGAGGCGGTGCTCCCGCGCGCCAGCCTGCTCTATCGCTCCGACGCGTTCAAATCCAAAGCGATTGCCGCCAACGTCACCCAGCTTGCCGTGGTGGTGGCGGCGCGGCCGAGTTTTTCGATGGAGCTGGTGCAGCGCTGCGTCCTCGCCGCCGAAGACCAAGGCATCGCCAGCCTGCTCATCCTCAACAAGGCCGATCTGCCGGAGACGCCCGCCGCCCGCGAACGCCTGAACCTGCTCACCCGCATCGGCTATCCGCTCGTCATGCTGTCGGCGCTGACCGACGTGGCACCGCTGCGTCCGGCCCTGCACGGCCACACCACGCTCCTGATCGGCCAGTCCGGGATGGGCAAGTCGACGCTGATCAATGCGCTGTTTCCGGACGCCGACGTGGTGACCGCCGAGTATTCCGAGGCGCTCGACAGCGGACGCCACACCACCACCCACACCCGCCTGCACCGGCTGGATGCCGTTTCAGCGGTGATCGACTCGCCCGGCCTGCAGGAGTTTGCCCTGCAGCATCTGGACGCCGGCGCCCTGGCGCATGCCTTCGTCGAGTTCCGCCCCTTTCTCGGGCAATGCCGTTTCCGCGACTGCAAGCACGAGACCGAGCCGGGCTGCCGGCTGCAGGAGGCCGCTGCTGCGGGCGAAATCGAACCGATGCGGCTCAAGCTGTTCCAGACCCTGCGCCGCTTGCAGCAAAACGCCGCCCAGCGCCTATAAAACAAGCTCCTTCAGCACACGTGGAGAGCGGCCATGAAATCGCTTCTGGTTGCGTTGGCAGGGCTACTTAGCCTGGGATTGACCGGCCCGGTACCCGCTGCGGGAAAATGGGTGGCGACACCCTACGCGCCGGCCAAGGTCATGTTCGAGTTCTATCTGGACGACCCGCAGAAAATCGGCAGTGCGCTCTACTGGGTGCGCTCGCTGATGAATCCCCTGCAGGCAGCGCCTTATAACTATTCACCCGAAGACTTAAGCATCATCGTCGTGATCCACGGCACCGAAATCGTGACGGTGGCGAAAAAGAACGAGGCGAAATATAAGGAAGCGGTCGAGCGCATGCGTTACTACGCCGATCTCGGTGTGGTGTTCAAGGTATGTGGCCAGGCGGCCGAGGATTATGGCTACGCCGTGCAGGACTTCCAGGCGTTCATCGAGGTCGTCCCCAATGCCATTACCGAGCTGGCGCACTGGCAGCAGCAGGGTTATGCGTTGATTGTCCCGCAGATCATGAGCAAGACGATCGCGATCGAGTCGATCCGCTAGTCTGCCTCAGGCCGCTTTATTCCGGCCAGTGCTTGATGTAGCGCTTCAAGAGGCTGTTCTCGAAGTTGGCTTCCTTCAGGCAGGCGCGCGCCACGTCGTGGAAGGAAATGATGCCGAGCAGTTTATTGCCGTCGAGAATCGGCAGGTGACCGATATGCGACTTGGTCATCACGTCGCGCGCATAGTCCACAGAGTCGTCGGCGTTGGCCACCACCGGCTCGGTCACCATGATGGTGCTGACCTCGGCATCCTTGAGATCGCAGCCCTGCTTGACCATACCCTGCACCACGTCGCGCTCGGTCAGCAACCCCACCATCTCGCCGTTCTTCAGCACCACCAGCGAGCCGACGCCCAGGCTCACCAGCTTGGCGACGGCACTTTCCACCGAGTCGGTCGGTGCAATACTGTAGATGTCGTCGCTTTTGAGGGTGAGGATTTCGCGAATCTGCATGGAGGTCTCCGGGCTATGCTTGGGGTACGTAATGATAGAACGACGGCGCGCGGCCGGCTACGGCCTGACCAGGGCGGCTTCGACTTGCTGGCGCTTTTCGCTGCCGGCCAGCACCTCGACCAGCGCCAGCGCAAAATCCATCGCCGTGCCGGGGCCACGCGAGGTCAGCACCTTGCCGTCCTGCACCACGGCCGCGGTGCTGACGGTCACATCAGGGAACGCATCGAGAAAACCGGGGTAGCTGGTTGCCTGCTTGCCGTGCAGGACACCGGCCTCGGCCAGCACCATCGGGGCGGCGCAAATGGCGGCAGTGTACTTGCCGCCTGCCGCCATTTTTTTCAGCAGCTCGAGTATGCGCGCATCGTCTTTCAGATGCGATGCGCCCGGCATGCCGCCCGGTAGCACCACCATGTCATAGTTATCCTGCAAGGCCACATCCAGCGTGACATCGGGAACCAGTTGCACGCCGCGACTGGCCTTGACGATGCCGGGCTTGAGGCCGGCGGTCACCACATCGATGCCGGCGCGGCGCAGCAGGTCGATGAGGGTGACGGCCTCAAGTTCTTCGCAGCCGTCTGCCAGGGGAACCAGAACCTTGGCCATGCTCGCCTCCTGTTTTTTCAGTCGCGGAAATTCTGATACTGAAGCGGGAAATCGGTGATGCTCTTGCGCACCAGCGCGATGGTGTCCTGCAGCACGTCGCGCTTGGCGCCGGAGACGCGCACGGTGTCCCCTTGAATGCTGGCCTGCACCTTGAGCTTGCTGTCCTTGATGCACCTGACGATTTTCTTCGCCAGTTCGGTTTCCACGCCGGTTTTCACCGTCACGCTGCGCTTGACCTTGTTGCCCGAGACTTTTTCAACGCTGCCGATATCCAGGCACATTACGTCGACGCCGCGCTTGGCGAGCTTCTGCGCCAGGATGTCCTGCACCTGGTCGAGCTGGAAGTCGGTGTCGGCATGCACCGTCAGCACGTAATCCGCCTGTTCGACGCGCGCGTCGGAGCCCTTGAAATCGAAGCGGGTGGACACTTCCTTGTTGACCTGGTCGACCGCGTTGCGCACTTCCTGTTTGTCGACTTCGGACACGATGTCAAAACTCGGCATCCTGATTACTCCTCATCCATCACAAAACACTGTATCGGCAGACCGGTTTCATCATGGAACTCGGCCGCCGCCCTCACCCCCAGCCGCGCCACCGCCTCGGCGTCGAACGCGGGCGCGCGGTATGCCGCGTACATCGCCCCCAGCGCATAGGGGCTGCCACTGCCATACGCATAAAACTTCGAGAACTCCTGTACCGTGCGATGCGCCGCCACGCCGAAGATGCCGTGGGGGTTGGCGATCAGCACGTCCATGCGGCTGGACTCGAGGTCTTCTTCCTTGTCCTCGCCGGTCTGCAGATAATAGTGCTCCTTGAGCACGCCGTGCAGGGTATTCCAGGCGCGGAAGATGTCCGCCGTCGAATCCAGCGGCGGCGGCGTGTCAAGCGAGGAAAAATAATCCGTGAGGATGAGCTTGAAGCTGGCCGAGCCGGTGATCGCGACGTAGCTGTCGCCGACGCGGATGATCTTCTCGTGGTTCGCCACGTAATCGGCGGATTCCTTGCCGCCGCCCCACTTCGTCAGCGTGTCGGCCGCAATCGCGATGCGGCCGTCCTTTCTGACGACGGTGACGGTGGTCATGGCTCAGCTCAACCGAAATGGCAGACGTAGTGGTAGGGATCGCCCATCACTTCGATGTCGAAGCTGGAATTGGCCGGCACGTCGAACGACTGCCCGGCGCTGTAGGTCTTCCACTCGGTTTCCCCTGCCAACTTGACGCGGCACGAACCTGCCACGGTTTGCATGACTTCCGGTGCGCCGGTATTGAAGGTGAGCGGGGACGGCAGGATGACGCCGACCGATTTTTTGGTGCCGTCGGCCAGCGTGATGCTGTGCGACACGCATTTGCCGTCGAAGTAGACATTGGCTTTGGAAACAACCGATACATTGTCGAACTGGGACATGCTTATTTTCTCCGTGCGTCGAGTTTGGCTGCGATGCGCATGCGCAGCGCGTTGAGCTTGATGAAGCCGCCCGCGTCCTTCTGGTCGTAGGCGCCGGCGTCGTCCTCGAAAGTGGCGATGGTCGAATCGAACAGCGAATCGGTCTTCGAATCGCGGCCGGAGACGATGACGTTGCCCTTGTAGAGCTTGAGCCGAACGCTGCCGTTGACGTGCTGCTGGGTATGGTCGATCAGCGTCTGCAGTGCTACACGCTCGGGCGCCCACCAGTAGCCGTTGTAGATCAGGCTGGCGTAGCGCGGCATCAGATCGTCCTTCAGGTGCGCGACTTCACGGTCGAGTGTGATTGATTCGATCGCGCGGTGCGCCTTCAAGAGGATCGTGCCGCCGGGGGTTTCGTAGCAGCCGCGCGACTTCATGCCGACGTAGCGGTTTTCCACCAGATCGAGACGGCCGATGCCGTGCTTGCCGCCGATCTCGTTGAGCTTCGTCAGCACTTCGTGGGCCTTCATGGTCTGGCCGTTGATCGCGACCACGTCACCCTTGGCGTAGGTCAGTTCGATATATTCGGCCTGATCGGGCGCCTTTTCCGGCGACACGGTCCAGCGCCACATGTCCTCCTCGGCTTCCGCGTTGGGGTCTTCCAGATGGCGGCCTTCGTAGGAGATGTGCAGCAGGTTGGCGTCCATCGAGTACGGCGAGCCGCCCTGGCGGTGTTTCATGTCGATGGGAATGCCATGGGTCTCGGCGTAGGCGAGCAGCTTCTCGCGGCTCAAAAGATCCCACTCGCGCCAGGGCGCGATCACCTTGACGTCGGGCTTCAGCGCATAGGCGCCAAGCTCGAAGCGCACCTGGTCGTTGCCCTTGCCGGTGGCGCCGTGGCAGATGGCATCGGCGCCAGTTTCGTTGACGATCTCGATCAGGCGCTTGGCGATCAGCGGCCGCGCGATCGAGGTGCCGAGCAGGTATTCGCCCTCGTACACGGTATTGGCGCGGAACATCGGAAAAACGAAATCACGCACGAACTCCTCGCGCAGGTCGTCGATGTAGATCTGCTCGGGCTTGATGCCGAACTGCAGCGCCTTGGCGCGCGCCGGTTCCAGTTCCTCGCCCTGGCCGAGGTCGGCGGTGAAGGTCACCACCTCGCACTGGTAGGTGTCCTGCAGCCATTTCAGGATGACCGAGGTATCGAGGCCGCCGGAATAGGCCAGTACTACTTTCTTGATGTCGCTCATGTTTGCGTATGAATTCAGTGAGTGGAACCGGATGTGTTCTTGTCGATGATTTCGATCTGGCCGGGGAAGCCGCCGATTTTCAGGATGTCGAGATTGGTCGCCTGGCTCGCCTTTTCGATTTCGATGCCGACGACGCGGCCGTCTTCAGACAGGTTGAGCACGATGCCTTCGTGCGCTTCCCACGACCGCGCGGGGTTTTCAGGGCTGATTTCGACATAGAGCGAATCCATGTCCTTGAAGTAGGCGATGTTCATGATTCGATTCTTCCCAACAGTAGATATTCCATCAGCGCCTTCTGCACGTGCAGGCGGTTCTCGGCCTCG
>JAIBFA010000070.1 GCA_019459325.1 Thiobacillus sp. | reverse complement strand
CCACTCTGTGCCGGCGGCGAGGAAGGTGATGTAGGGCATGCCCGCAACGTCGGGCAACAGGCTGCCGAGGCCGTAGCCCAGGCCCAGCATGTACAGCATGGGGTCGGCCAGGTTGCCGAGGATGGACGGGATGGCGAGCTTCTTCCACACCAGGTAGTTGCGCTGCCACACCGGGATGAAGCGCCAGGACAGATGGGGCAGGCGCAGATGCTTAATCACGCAGATCTCTCCCGGTCAGCTTGAGGAATACGTCTTCCAGGTTCGACGGCCGGTGCAGGTAGCGCAGCGCCGGCGCCCGCTTCAGCGCGTCGATCACGCGCTCGGCATTGCCGGTGTAGCAGAAGAGCGTCTCGCCGACGGTCTCGAAGCGCTGGCAGACTCCGCTGGCGTGATCGCGCATCCAGTCTTCCAGCCCCTCGCCGTAGACCTCGACCACGGCCGGCTCAATGTGCGACTCGATCAGCGCGCGCGGCGCCCCTTCGGCCACCAGGCGGCCGTGGTCGAGGATGGCGAGCCGGTCGGTGAGGCGCTCGGCCTCCTCCATGAAATGCGTGGTCAGCACGATGGTCTTGCCGTCTGCGATCAGCCGCCGCAGGCCCTGCCAGATCAGGTGGCGCGCCTGCGGGTCGAGGCCGGTGGTGGGCTCGTCGAGGAACAGGATATCGGGGTCGTGCACCAGCGCGCGCGCCAGTGTCAGCCGCCGCTTCATGCCGCCTGACAGCTGCGCGATCTGCGCGTCGGCCTTGCTGGCGAGGCCGGCAAACTCCAGCAGTTCCGGCACGCGCGCGGCGACGGCCGCTTTGCTCATGCCGAAGTAGCGACCGTAGGCGAGCAGGTTTTCGCGCACCGAGAAATCCGGGTCGAGGTTGTCCATCTGCGGCACCACGCCGACTTTCATGCGGGCCTCGCGTGCGTGCTGCGGCACCGCGATGCCCGCCAGCTCGATGCTGCCGCCGTCGGGCTCGATCAGTCCCAGCAGCAATCTGAGCGTGGTGGTCTTGCCGGCACCGTTGGGCCCCAGAAGACCGAAGCATTCGCCGCGCCGCACGTGCAGATCGAGGCTGCGCACCACCTCGGTGTCGCCGTAACGCTTGGTCAGGCCGCGCACGCTCAGCACGGGCAGGCCTCCAGGAAGGCTTGTTTCAATTCCTTCAGCTTGCCGTGAAAGAAGTGCCCGGCGTCGGGGATGCTTTTCACCGCCAGCTGCTGCTGCTCGGCCCACAGGCGGATCGCGGCGGGCGGGATGAGTTCGTCGGCGTCGCCATAGATCACCACGGTGTCCGCCGGCACCGGGTCGAATTCGTACATGGTGACCGCGGGCGCGACCAGGATCAGGCGCTTGGCGTGCAGTTCCTGACGCAGGCGGTGCTGCACGAAGGCGCCGAAGGAGAAACCGGCCAGCGCCCATGGTAGGCCGGGGTAGCTCGCCTCGACGAAGCGGGCGACCGCGAGCAGGTCGTCGGTTTCACCGACGCCGGCGTCGAATGTGCCGTCACTCATGCCGACGCCGCGAAAGTTCGGCCGCACGCTGACCCAGCCGGCCTCATTGGCCGCCTTGGCCAGGGTCGTTACCACCTTGTTGTCCAGGCTGCCGCCATGCAACGGGTGCGGATGGGCGACCAGCAGCAGGCCGCGACGATCGGTCTCGGGGTCGTCGATCACGGTTTCCAGCTTGCCCGCCGGCACCGGGATGCGCAGTTTGAAACGTTTCATTCTTGCCGCTTCACTTCAACTGCAAGCGTTCGACGATCTGCCCCTTTTTGAGGTGGACCTCGAAGATTTCGTCGATGTCGGATTCGTCCACATAGGTGTACCAGACCCCTTCCGGATACACGACCAGCAGGGGGCCTTCGTCGCAGCGGTCAAGACAGCCGGCGCTGTTGATGCGGCATTTGCCTTCGCCATTGAGGTTGGCCTGCTTGACCTTCTTCTTCAGGTAGTCGCGCATGTGCTGGCCGCCTGACGCACCGCAGCATTTTGCGCCGTCCTCGCGCTGGTTGGTGCAGAAAAAGACGTGGTGTTTGTAATACTGGTCAGTCATTCTAAAAGTCCGTAGATTTGAGGGCGTTGCCGTGCGCTTTTTCGACCGGGTATTTTTGTGCATTGATGGCCAGCTTGGCGGCGGCGGCATCGAGCAGGTCGATGTCCAGCAGGTCGGCCAGCCGGGTCAGGTAAATCAGAACATCGGCAATTTCCTGGCGCACCGCCTCGTGCTGGTCGGCGTTCAGGTGCTGGCTTTGTTCCGCAGTCAGCCACTGGAAGGGCTCCAGCAGTTCCGCCACTTCCACGCTCAAGGCCATGACCAGATTCTTGGGGGTATGGTAGCGTTCCCATGCGCGCGCCTGGGCGAATTCGCGAATGCGCTGGCGCAGGGTGTCAAGGCTGTCGATCTTATGAGGGCTCATGACCGGCATAATACCGCGGCAGGTGACAGGCTTACGACACGGGTGTCGGCTTGCCAACGTCCCGAGCGGTGCGCGGGGGAGCGCAGGCTATTGTGATCAAGGCGCCGGGGCGTTAAAGGTTTGGCCCGAGGCTTGCTTGTAGTCTTTGGCGATAAGACTGGATTTTTAATTCGCTCTGGCATAATGCCAGCGGATTAACTGCATATAAGGGAGGGTGGACATGTTTACGATCAAGAAGCATTTCGCGCGCGCTGGCGTGGTGTTGGCCGTGGCCGCCATGGCAGGCTGCTCCAGTACGCCGACTTATCCCCCCGCCCCTGCCCAGACAGGCAGCTACGACTGGAACTATCTGGTCGGTCCGGGCGATTCGGTCCAGGTCTTCGTCTGGCGCAATCCCGAGGTGTCCGGCAGCTTCCCGGTGCGTCCCGACGGCAAGATGACCATGAACCTGGTCGAGGACCTGCAGGCGTCCGGCAAGACGCCCACCCAGTTGGCGCGCGACATCGAAAAGGCGCTGGCCAAATATATCCAGGAACCCATCGTCACCGTCATCGTCGCCGGCGGCATCGGCCCGTTCGACCAGCAGCTCCGCGTGGTGGGCGAGGCAGCCAAGCCGCAGGCGCTCAACTACCGCGAAAAAATGAGCCTGATCGACTTGATGATCGCGGTCGGCGGGCTGACGGATTTTGCCGCAGGCAACAAGGCCTACATTCTGCGTACCGTGGACGGCAAACAGGAACGCCTCGGCGTGCGCCTGGAAGACCTGTTGAAGGGCGGCGACATTTCGGCCAACGTCGACATGCGTCCGGGCGATGTGCTGGTGGTGCCCGAAAGCCTGTTCTGAGTAAGTCTGCGCCGCCTTTTGCGGCGCTTTTTGATGGAACGTCCGCATGGATCTAGTGCTGCAACAAATTCTGGCTTACGCCAAAGCCTCCTGGCGACGTCGCTGGTGGGGCGTGGTGGTGGCCTGGCTGGTGTGCATCGTCGGCTGGACCTGGGTGATGATGATCCCCGACCGCTATCAGGCGTCGGCGCGCGTCTATGTGGATACGCAAACGTTGCTGAAGCCGCTGCTGGCGGGGCTTGCCGCCGAGCCCAATGTGCAGCAGCAAATCAAGCTGATGACGCGTCAACTGGTCAGTCGCCCAACCCTGGAAAAGGTTGCGCGTATGACCGATCTGGATGTCAAGGCAAAAACGCCCGAGCAGACCGAGGCCATGCTGAATGACCTGGCGAGCAAGATATCGATTGCCGATGCCGGGCGCGAAAACCTCTACACCATCAGTTATCAGGACGCCAATGGCGACTTGGCCAAGAAGGTGGTGCAGTCGCTGCTGACTATTTTTGTGGAAACCAGCCTCGGCAAGACCCGCCAGGATATTTCCAGTTCGCAGCGCTTCATCGAAGAGCAACTGCAGCAGTATCAGCAAAAGCTGACCGATTCCGAAAACGCGCTCAAGGAATTCAAGCAGAAGCACATCGGCATGATGCCGGGGCAAGGCGGCGACTACTACGCCAAGCTGGCCGAGACGTCGGCGCAACTGCGGCAGGCTCAACTGGACCAGCAGGAGGCCCTCAACCGCCGCAATCAGCTCAAGCGCCAGCTGGCTGACGAAGAGCCCGAACTCAACGCCGCTGCGGCTGCGGTATCGACCCACAGCGAGATCGACAGCCGTATTCAGGCGCTGGAAAAGCAGATGGATCAACTGCGCCTTCAATATACCGACCTGCACCCCGATATCCAGTCGACCAAGCGTCTGATCGAGAAGCTGCAGGCACAGAAGAAAATCGACCTTGCCGATAGCAAGGCCGACCCCGCGGGCGCCCGGATCCAGAACCCGGTCTATCAGCAGCTCACCATCGCCATCGCCGAGGCGGATGCCACCGTGGCATCGTTGCAGGCGCGGGTGGGTGAATATCAGCGCCGCTACGGCGAGCTGCGCAATGCGTCCAACATGATTCCGCAGGTGGAGCAGGAATACACCCAGCTGATGCGCGACTACGACGTCTATCGCCAGAACTACGACGCCCTGCTGAAGCGGCGCGAGTCGGTCACCATGTCGGGCGAGGTTGAAAGCAAGACCGATACCGTCGATTTTCGCGTGATCGATCCGCCCTTCGTGCCAAGCCAGCCGGCGTGGCCGAACCGCCCGCTGTTGCTGTCGCTGGTGACCTTGGGCGGACTGGGCGCGGGCGTCGCCGTCGCCTTCCTGTTGAGTCAGCTGCGCCGCACCGTGACCGACCGGCGCGCCCTGCGTGAACTGACCGGCCTGCCGTTGCTGGGCGCGGTGTCGCGCGTGGAAACCGATGAAACCCGCCGTCGCAAGCGCAAAGGCCTGCTGACCTATCTGGCTGCACTGGGCAGCCTGATTGCCGCCTATGGCGCTGTGATGATCCTGCAACTGCTGGTGTCGCGCGCGGGCTAGGAGAAACCATGAGCATTATTGAAAAAGCAGCCGGCAAAATTGGCACGGGCGCCCCCCGTCCGGCCTCTCCTGGCGACACCGGCAATCCCGGCCACGACGCCAGCCTGATCGAGAATGCGCTCAACAAACAGCGCAGCAGCCATGCCGCGCCTTTTGTCGCCACGCCGGTCGAGCCGATTTTCAGCTCGCAGGATGCCGACACGGTGCAGGAAGGCAACAGCCAAGTGCAGTCGATCAATCTGGCGCGCCTGCACCGCATGGGCGTGGTGTCGCCGGACGCCGAGAAGAGCCAGATCGCCGAAGAGTTCCGCATCATCAAGCGCCCGCTCATCGCCAACGCCTTCGGCCAGGGTACTGCGCGGGTCAAGAACGGCAACCTCATCATGGTCACCAGTTCGCTGCCGGGTGAAGGCAAGAGCTTCTGCGCGATCAATCTCGCCATTTCGATGGCGATGGAAATGGACCGCACCGTGCTGCTGATCGACGCCGACGTCGCCAAACCGCGCGTTCCCGAGTATCTCGGCATCCACGCAGACAAGGGCCTGCTCGACGTGCTGCAGGACAAGGATCTGAAATTGTCCGATGTGCTGATCCGCACCGATATCGCCAAGCTGACGGTGTTGCCCGCCGGCCGTACCTACAAGCGCGCGACCGAACTGCTGGCGAGCGCGGCCATGACCCGGCTGGTCGAGGACATCGGCAATCGTTACCCTGACCGTATCATCCTGTTCGACTCCCCGCCCTTGCTGGCGACCAGCGAATCGAGCGTGCTGGCCACCCACATGGGGCAGATCGTCATGGTGGTGGAGGCCGAGAAAACCTCGCAGGAAGCCGTGCGCGAAGCCCTCAGTCACATCCAGTCGTGTGAAGTGGTGGGCATGCTGCTGAACAAGACCACGCCGACCCCGGGTGCAGATTATTACTATGGCTACTATGGCAGTTACGGCAAATAAGCGTCGCCCGCGCTGCGCCAAAACGGCGCCGTGCAGACGAGCTCCCCTGGCAGGAGCTTTTTCTGTTTTCATGGCGGCAGCGTTTCCCCTACCTGCGCATGCCCTCGACTGGCGCTTTGAACCCAGCGTCGGGGCGTCGGCCACTTACACCGATAATGCCAAACAGAGCGAAGACAACCCGGAAGATGCGCTGATCCTCAGCGTGATGCCTGGCTTTACCCTGAACTCGCACGGGTCGCGTCGGGTGCGGGCCACCCTGCAATATGGCCTCAGAGGGGTGGCGCGTTTCGGCGAGGAACAAAGCACCGACCTTAATCACAACCTCAACGCCGCAGGCAATGCCGAACTGATCGAGGATTTCCTTTTCATCGACGGCAATGCACGCATCTCGCAGGAACTGATTTCGCTGTTCGGCTCGCCGGCCGAGGCCGAGATCAACGACAGCAACCGCGCCACCGTCGGCACCTATTCGATCAGCCCCTATATCCAGAAACGCCTCGGCACCTTTGCCCATGCTCAGGCCCGCTACACCAATAGCGGGGCGATTTTCGAAAACGACGTCGCCTCCAAGTCCAGCGTGAATGCGTTCACAGCGGGGTTGACCAGTGGCACCCAGTTCAACGATCTGAGCTGGGGACTGAATTATTCCATCCGCAAGGCGGAAAACCGCGATGCAGCCGATAGCACCTTCGAACGCGCCAGCGCAAGCGCCGGTTATGCGCTGACCCGTCAATTCCGGGTGTTCGGTACGGTGGGCCAGGACCGGAACGAGTACCTCAGCGCCACCGAGATTGACGGTTCGTCCTACAGCGTCGGCTTCGGCTGGGCACCCACGCGCCGCACCAGCGTTGAAGCTTCAATGGGCGAGCGTTATTTCGGTAACACTTTCAGTTTTTCCGGCAGCCACCGTACCCGCATGTCACGTTGGACGGTGCGTTATTCGGAGGATGTCAGCGATATCACGCAACAATTTCTGGAGGAAAGCGGGCGTATTTTCTGGGTGTGCGACGGCGGTCTGTTCGAGACCCCCGACCTCAGTCCGCCCGTAGGCCAGACAAACTGCTCCGATCCGATTACAGCAGGCCAATTAGCGCTTTTTTTCAGCAGTTACGGTATTTCGACTGCGGATTTGATTGCTGCAGGGTTGCTCAATATTGCAACCGCCAACGGCATATACATTATCAAGAGCCTGACTGCGGGCGTTTCATGGGACATCGGTCGTCTGGGATTTGGGCTGTCGGCACGCGATACCAAGCGTCTCTATCAAGCTCTGGGCGATGCAGCGGACCATGTCCAGAGCGTGACAGGTTCCGTCAGTTACAGGATGTCTCCCAGAACCACCGCCAGCAGTAGCTTGTCGCTTACCCGCACCAGCGCGGATGCCTTGCTGTCAGGGGGGGGTACGGTGGGAAGAGAGGATGACCTTGTCAGCTTGAGTCTCGGCCTCAACCACCGCTTTGCAGACAAACTCAACGGCGCGTTGACTTTCCGCCATACCCAGCGGGATTCGAACCTGGCGAATGCAGACTACGAAGAAAACAGGCTGACGGCCTCGGTCAACATGCGCTTCTGACCACGCCTCCGGCATGGCACAGCCGTTGCTTCGCATTCTGTGCGCACACGGGCCGTGCTCCACCCAGACAACGGATTGTTCATGTACGAAGATTATTACCGCTTTAGCGCCAAGCCGTTTCAGCTCAATCCCGACCCGCGTTTTTTCTACGGCTCCAAAGGGCACAAGCGGGCGATGGCGTATCTGGATTACGGTCTGTCGCTCGGCGAAGGATTCATCGTCATCACCGGCGAGGTCGGCGCCGGCAAG
Organism: Thiobacillus sp.; assembly: GCA_019459325.1. Classification (GTDB taxonomy): domain Bacteria; phylum Pseudomonadota; class Gammaproteobacteria; order Burkholderiales; family Thiobacillaceae; genus Thiobacillus. The sequence continues at coordinate 28,583 of JAIBFA010000070.1, read as the reverse complement.
ACCACGCTGGTGCGCAACCTGTTCCGCCAGCTCGAAACCCACAACCTGGTGGCCGCGCAACTGGTGTCGACCCAGCTGGATGCCGAGGACACGCTGCGCAGCGTCGCCGCTTCGTTCGGGCTGGAGCATGAAGGCCTGACCAAATCGGCGCTGCTGAAAAATCTGGAAGACTTTCTGACAGCCGCCACCCGCCAAGGCAAGCGCGCGCTGCTGGTGGTGGACGAGGCCCAGAACCTGACGCCGCGTGCGGTCGAAGAACTGCGCATGCTGTCCAACTTCCAGAACAACGAACGTTCGCTGATCCAGACCTTTCTGCTGGGGCAGCCCGAATTTCGCGGCATTCTGCAAAGTCCCGACATGCAGCAGCTGCGCCAGCGCGTGGTGGCCTCGTATCATCTGGGGCCGCTCGATGCGGACGAGACGCGCGGCTACATCGAACACCGGCTGCGCACCGTCGGCTGGCAGGGCATGCCGGGATTTGATGACGAGGCCTTCGCTGCGCTGCATCGGTTTACCGGCGGTATCCCGCGCCGGCTCAACACCACCTGCGACCGCCTGCTGCTGTTCGGTTTTCTGGAAGAGAAGACCCACTTCGGCGAAGCCGAGGTCAACGAGGTGATCGCCGATCTGAAGAACGAGATTGCCCACCAGGACTTTCATGGCGTCACCGGCGTCAACAACCACGGGGCGGCGGGCAGTGTGCTGCAAAACGAAGACACCGTGCGGCTTGCGCAGCGTCTCGATCAGGTGGAGCGCTCGGTCAATCGCATCCTGCCCATTGTGCGCAAGATTCTCTATACCGTGAGCGAGCGTCACGCGGCCGCAGATGAAGACGGTGTGCCGCCGGACAGCGACGCCACGCATTAAGGCTTCACCATGACCCAGGTTTTATGCGTCGCAGGCGCGCGTCCCAATTTCATGAAAATCGCTCCGGTGATGGCGGCGTTTGCCGAGACCGGGATCGCTGCGCAGCTGCTGCATACCGGCCAGCATTACGACGCGGCGATGAGCGACAGTTTCTTTGCCGATCTTGGCATTCCGCGTCCCGACCATCACCTTGAAGTCGGCTCCGGCAGTCATGCGGTGCAGACCGCCGAGGTGATGAAGCGCTTCGAGCCCGTGCTTGAGAGCGTGCAGCCGCAGGCGGTGCTGGTGGTGGGGGATGTGAACTCCACCATCGCCTGTGCGCTGGTCGCGGCCAAGCGCGGCGTGCGGGTGATTCATGTCGAGGCCGGGCTGCGCAGCTACGACCGCAGCATGCCGGAGGAAATCAATCGCGTGCTGACCGACCAGATTTCCGACCTGCTGTTCACCACCGAAAAAAGCGCACTCGCCAATCTGCAGCGCGAAGGCATCGACCCCGCTCGCGTTGAATTCGTGGGCAACGTGATGATCGATACCCTGCACCGCAATCTCGAACGCGCGGTGCCGGCGACCCGAACCCTGGGCGTCGCGCTGCCGCAGTATGCGGTGCTGACGCTGCACCGGCCGTCCAATGTGGATGACCGCGCCACGCTCGCCGCGCTGCTCGACGTGGTCGCTGAAATCAACCGCAGCCTGCCGGTGGTGATGCCCCTGCACCCGCGCACGCGCGGCAATATCGAGAAGTTCGGCTTCATCGCCAAGCTCGACGGCCTGCACATCCTGCCGCCGGTGGGCTATCTGGACATGCTCGGTCTGATGCGTGATGCCAAACTGGTGCTCACCGATTCGGGCGGCATCCAGGAAGAAACCACGGCGCTCGGCGTGCCCTGCCTCACCCTGCGCGACAATACCGAACGACCGATCACCCTGGTCGAGGGCACCAACACGTTGGTCGGGCCCGATCCCGATGCCATCCGGTCTGCGTTCAACGACATCATGACTCACGGCGGAAAGGCCGGGCGGATTCCCGAATACTGGGATGGCCGCGCGGCGATGCGCATCGCGCATGCACTGAAAGGCTGGCTGCCGATGCAGAAAGGCAGAAGGGCTGCGTAAATGGCGAGGATCAAAAATGCCATGTCGGTCGATGTCGAGGACTACTTCCAGGTGTCGGCCTTTGCGCCGCATATCCGCCGCGAGGACTGGGACAGCCTGCCGTGCCGGGTCGAGCGCAACGTCGACGTGATTCTGGGCCTGCTCGACGAGGCCGACGCCCGGGCCACCTTCTTCACCCTCGGCTGGATCGCCGAGCGCTATCCGCAGGTGGTGCAGCGCATCGTCGACAACGGCCACGAACTCGCCAGCCACGGCTATGGCCACCAGCGTGCCAGCGACCTCACGCCCGCCGAGTTCCGCGACGACATCACCCGCGCCAAGACGCTGCTCGAAGACCTCGGCGGCGTAGCCGTGCGCGGCTACCGCGCGCCGAGTTTCTCCATCAACCAGAACAACTGGTGGGCGGTCGAGGAACTGCAGAACGCTGGCTACGTGTACAGCTCCAGCATCTATCCGGTCAAGCACGACCACTATGGCATGCCCGACGCGCCGCGCTTTCCGCATCGTCCCAATGGCGAGGCCGGCATCCTCGAATTGCCGCCGACCACGTTTCCGCTGCTGGGGCGCAACCTGCCTGCGGCAGGCGGCGGCTGGTTCCGCCTGCTGCCTTACCAGATGTCGCGCTGGATGCTGCGGCGCGTCAACTCGCAGGACCAGGCGCCGTGCATGTTCTATTTTCACCCCTGGGAGCTCGACGCCGAACAGCCGCGCCAGCACGGCATTTCCGCGAAGACGCGCTTCCGCCATTACGTCAATCTGCAACGTATGCCCGGCAGAATGCGGCAATTGCTGAACGATTTTGAATGGGATCGCGTCGACCGCGTCTTCCTTCCCGACCATTGAACATGCAAGCTGAACCCCTCGCCGTATCCGATGCCGTTGCGGCTGAAGTCGCGGTTCATTCCCTCGAAGCCTCCGGTCTCGCGCGCTGGGACGCCTATGTGAACGCGCATCCGGACGCGACCTTCTTCCATCGCGCCGGCTGGAAGCGCGTTATCGAGGATGCGTTCGGCCACCGCACGCATTTTCTGCTGGCCGAGCGCGGCGGCGAGGTGGTGGGCGTACTGCCACTGGCCGAGATCAAAAGCCGGCTGTTCGGCCACAGCCTCGGTTCGCTGCCCTTCTGCGCCTATGGCGGCATCCTCGCCGACCACGACGCTGCGTATCGCGCGCTCGACGAAGCGGCGCATGCCCTTGCCCAAAAGCTTGGGGTCGGCGCGCTCGAATACCGCAACCAGACCGCGCAGCACGCGCACTGGCCGACCAAGGACCTGTACGTCACCTTCAAGAAGGCCATCGAACCCGATATCGAGGCCAATATGAACGCCATCCCGCGCAAGCAGCGCGCGATGGTGCGCAAAGGCATCAAGGCCGGGCTGGTGGGCGAAATCGACGCCGACACCACGCGCTTTTTCCAGGCCTATTCGGCGAGCGTGCACCGGCTCGGCACGCCGGTCTTCTCGCGCAAATTCTTTCGCTTGCTGAAGGACGAGTTCGGCGACGACTGCGAAGTGCTCACCATTACGCTGAAGAGCGACGTGATCGCCAGCGTGATGTCGTTTTACTTTCGCGACGAGGTGCTGCCGTACTACGGTGGCGGCACCGACGCGGCGCGCGCGGTCGCCGGCAACGACTTCATGTACTGGGACTTGATGCGGCGTGCCTGCGAACGCGGACTGAAGGTGTTCGACTTCGGCCGCAGCAAGCGCGGCACCGGCTCGTTCGATTTCAAGAAGAACTGGGGCTTCGAGCCGACGCCACTGTATTACGAATATTTTCTGGTGACGGACACGACGGTTCCGGAGATCAATCCGCTCAACCCCAAATATCGCCTGTTCATCCAGACCTGGAAAAAAATGCCGCTGGCGCTCGCCAATGCCATCGGGCCGCATATCGTCAAGAATCTGGGGTGAATGTGGAAGGGCTGCTGTTTCTTGCACATCGCATCCCGTTTCCGCCCAACAAGGGCGACAAGATCCGCTCGTTTCATCTGCTGCGGCATCTGAGCGCGCGCTATGAAATCCATCTCGGCGCCTTCGTCGACGATCCCGACGACTGGCAATACCGGGACGCGTTGAAACCTTATTGCGCATCGATCAAGCTGCTGTCCCTGCATCCGCGCCGGGCGAAGCTGGCGAGCCTGACCGGTCTGCTGACGGGCGAGGCACTGACGCTGCCGTATTACCGCAACGGCGAATTCAGGCGCTGGGCCACCGAGTTGGCCGCCAGCGGCAAAGCGACGCGCGGGCTGGCGTTTTCATCGGCAATGGCGCAGTTCATGCCGGCAGGGCTTGTCCGCCGCGTCCTCGACATGGTCGATGTCGATTCCGACAAATGGACGCAGTACGCGCCGACGCAACGCTGGCCGCTGTCCTGGGTGTATGCCCGCGAAGGCCGCAGGCTGGCGGAATGGGAGGCGCGGGTGGCACAGGATTTCGACGCCACGCTGCTGGTGTCGGCGGACGAGGCCGCGCTGCTGCAGCAGCGCGTGCCCGCTGCGCGGCACAAGATTGGTGCGTTCGAGAACGGCGTCGATGCCGACTATTTTTCGCCGGCGCGCGACTATCCCAACCCGTATGCGCCCGACGTGCAGGGCGTGGTGTTCACCGGCGCCATGGACTACTGGCCGAATGTCGACGCGGTCAACTGGTTTGCCGAGCGGATTTTTCCTGCCGTGCGCGATGCGCTGCCGAACGCGCAGTTCACCATCGTCGGCAGTCGGCCCACTGAAGCCGTTCTCGCGCTGGCGCGGCAGCCGGGCGTCGTGGTTACGGGCAGCGTGCCCGACGTGCGACCCTGGCTCGCCCATGCCGTCTGTGCGGTGGCGCCACTCAGGATCGCGCGCGGCGTGCAGAACAAGGTGCTCGAAGCAATGGCGATGGCTCGGCCCGTCGTTGCCAGCGCCCAGGCCGCCGAAGGTATCCGCGCTGAGGCCGGACGCGATTTCATCCTGGCGCAGGGCGAAGCCGAGTTTGCCGCTGCCGTCGTAGCCCAATGGCAGACCCCTTCGTCCGCCGCGCCGGCGCGCGAGTGCATCCTGGCGCATTACGATTGGGCCCGCAATCTTGCGGCGATCGATCCCCTGTTTGAAGCGGCGCCTGCCGCAGCCCTGGTTCTGGAGACTTGCCCCGCATGAGCGCACTGCCCGATACCCTACCCGTCGCCCCGCGTAGCGGATGGCTGCTACCCGGTGCGCTGACCCTCGGCGTCCTGCTGGTTCTGGCCGGGGTGTTCTGGCCGACGCTCTATTCGATGGTTGAAGTGTGGGATCGCTCGGAAACCTTCACTCACGGCTATCTCATTTTCCCCATCAGCGCCTGGCTGATCTGGCGCCAGCGCGATGAGCTGGCGCGAGTGCAGCCGCGTCCCGACCTGCGCGGGCTGTTGCTGCTGGCGGCCGCTGGCGCAGGCTGGCTGCTGGCCGATGCGGGCAGCGTCAACGTCGTCGCACAGTATGCATTCATCGCCATGCTGATTGCAGCCGTGTGGACGCTGCTCGGCTGGACGTTTGTCTGGGCAGCGTTCTTTCCGCTGATGTTCCTGTTTTTCGCGGTGCCGGTGGGCGAATTCCTGATCCAGCCGCTGATGGGCGTGACCGCCGATTTCACCGTGGCGATGTTGCAGGCCACCGGCATCCCGGTGTACCGCGAAGGCATGTTTTTCAGCATTCCCAGCGGCGACTGGTCGGTCGTCGAAGGCTGCTCCGGCCTGCGCTATCTGATCGCCTCGGTCACGCTCGGTGTGCTGTATGCCTACCTCACCTACCGTTCGTGGAAACGGCGCCTGCTGTTTTCGATAGCCGCCCTCGTCGTGCCGGTCTTCGCCAACAGCGGGCGTGCCTACATGATCGTGATGATCGCCCACCTGTCCGATATGAAACTGGCGCTCGGCGTCGATCACTACATTTACGGCTGGGCGTTTTTTGGCCTGGTCATGCTGTTGCTGTTCTGGATCGGCAGCTTCTGGCGCGAGGATGACCAGCCCGAGCCCGTGGTTGAAAGGCCGCTTGCGCCGCCTGCAGGTACGTCGAAGGCACGTCCGATCCTGCCGATGGCAGTCGTTTTGCTGCTGGTCGCGGGCCTGTGGCCGGCGTACGCCGGCTGGCTCAAGGCGCGTCCGCTGCCGGCCATGCCCGAATTACAGGTCGAGGCACAGGGCGGCTGGCAACCTGCCGAGCCTTTCACCACCTGGGTGCCGCACTGGGTTGGCGCCGACCGCCAGCTGCGCCAGCCCTATGCGCAAGCTGGGCACAACGTGCTGCTGGAGCTCAATTATTACGTCACCCAGCGGCAGGATGCCGAGCTCATCAACTCGCAGAATTTCATGATCCGACAGAAGGATCCGGCCTGGTCGAACGTGGGCGAAAGCATCGTCACGGTGGAGATGGGGGGGGCATCGCGCCAGGTCCGGCAGGCCAAATTGCGCGGCAGCAACGGCCAGCGTCTGCTGGTATGGCAGTGGAACCTGATCAACCAGCGGCCTGTCGTCAATGATCATGCCGCCAAGCTGATCCTGGCGTTCGACCGGGTGCGGCTGCAGCGCGACGACGGCCTGTCGGTGCTGATCGCCACGCCCTACGAGGAGCCGGAACGCGAGGCTGCGGTCGCCCTCCTGGCGCGTTTTGCCGCCGACATGGAGCCCACCATCGGACATACGCTCGACCAGGTTGACGGGCAGTGACCGCACACATCGTGCATGTCGTACACCGCTTCGATACCGGCGGCATGGAAAACGGCATGGTCAACCTGTTCAATGCCTTGCCCCCCGAGCGCTACCGGCACACCGTGGTGGCGCTCACCGATTACAGCGATTTCCGCCACCGCATTACCGCGCAACCGGTCGCATTCCATGCGCTGCATCGCGCACCGGGCCATGGCCTCGGCTGGGCAGTGCGGCTGTGGAAACTGTTGCGCCGGCTCAAGCCCGATCTGGTGCACACCCGCAATCTGGCCGCGCTGGAGGCGCAGTTCGTCGCCGCCGCCGCCGGCATCCGTGCCACGGTGCACGGCGAGCACGGGCGCGATGTGTTCGACCTCTATGGCCAAAACTGGAAATACAATCTGCTGCGTCGTGCCGCCCGGCCTTTCGTGTCGAACTACATTGCCGTCAGCCAGGACCTGGAAACCTGGCTGCGCCTGGCCATCCGCGTGCCGCCGCGCAAGTTGCACCATATCTACAATGGCGTCGACAGCGCAAAGTTCCACCCGCGCGTGGGCCCGCGGCCAGCGTTCGCCCATCCCGAGAGCATCGTGTTCGGCTCCGTGGGGCGCATGGTCGAGGTCAAGGATTACCCCCTGCTTACCAGTGCCTTCATCCACTTGATGCGCCAGCAGCCAGAACGCGCCGAGCGTGCGCGGCTGGTCATCGTGGGCGAGGGCCCCGCGCGCGCAACCTGTCTTGATCTGCTGCAGGGCGCAGGCCTGGCGCATCTGGCCTGGCTGCCGGGCGAGCGCCACGATATTGCGGACATCATGCAGGTGTTCGATGTATTCGTGCTGCCCTCCAAAAACGAGGGCATCTCCAACACCATCCTGGAAGCGCTGGCGAGCGGGCTGCCGGTGATCGCCACCGCGGTGGGCGGCAACGTCGAACTGGTGGAAGAAGGCGTCAACGGCACGCTGGTTCAGCCAGGCGATGTGGCCGGCATGGCACAGGCCTTGCTGGGGTATCTGGATGCGCCGGCGCGCATTGCCGAGCATGGCGGGAACGCACGGCAACAGGCGGAGCAGCGCTTCAGTATTCCGGTCATGGCCGAGGCCTATGCCACGGTATACGATCAGACGCTGGGGCGTTGGCGCTGAGGCACCGTCAGGCAGCCTGAAAAATCGACAGGGACTAGAACAACTATGTGCGGCATCACCGGCATTTTCGATACCAGCGGCGTGAACGAGATATCGCGCGAGCTGCTGCATCGTATGAACGAAACCCAGTCCCACCGCGGTCCCGACGAAGGCGGCCTGCATCTGGAACCGGGCGTGGGGCTGGGGCACCGACGGCTGTCCATCATCGATCTGTCGACCGGCCAGCAGCCGCTGTTCAACGAGGACGGCTCGGTCGTCGTGGTGTTCAACGGCGAAATCTACAACTTCCAGGAACTGGTGCCCGAACTCGAGGCGCTCGGACATGTCTTCCGCACCCATTCCGATACCGAAGTCATCGTCCACGCCTGGGAGGCCTGGGGTGAAGCCTGTGTCGCGCGCTTTCGCGGCATGTTTGCGTTCGCGCTGTGGGACCGCAAGCAGGAAACGCTGTTCGTGGTGCGCGACCGTTTCGGCGTCAAACCCCTGTACTACGCCTTCCTCGACACGGGAGAATTCATTTTCGGCTCGGAGCTGAAGTCGCTGATGGTGCATCCCAGCCTGGCGCGCGACATCGATCCGCTGGCGGTCGAGGAATACTTTGCCTACGGCTATGTGCCCGAGCCACGCACCATTTTCAAGCGCGCCCACAAGCTGCCGCCGGGCTTCACGCTCACGCTGAAACGCGGACAGACGCGCGCGCTGCCGAAGCAGTATTGGGACATGCCGTTCACGCCCGTTGGGGTGAAGGACGAGGCCAGCGCGATGGACGAGCTGGTCGAGCGCATGAAGGAATCGGTACGCCTGCGCATGATCGCCGACGTGCCGCTGGGCGCATTCCTGTCAGGGGGCGTCGATTCCAGCGCGGTGGTGGCGATGATGGCGACGCAGTCGGCCACCCCCGTGAATACCTGTTCGATCGGATTCGACGACCCGGCCTTCAACGAAATCGAATTCGCGCAGCAGGTGGCCGACCGCTACCGTACGCAGCACCACGTCGAAACCGTTGCCTCAAACGATTTCAGCCTGGTCGGCAAGCTCGCCCAGGTGTACGACGAACCCTACGCCGACTCGTCCGCGCTGCCGACCTACCGGGTATGCGAACTGGCGAGGAAGCACGTGAAGGTCGCGCTGTCAGGCGACGGCGGCGACGAGCATTTCGCCGGCTATCGCCGCTACCGCTGGTTCCGCTACGAGGAGCGCATGCGTTCGGTAATGCCGCTCGCGCTGCGGCGTCCGCTGTTCGGCGCGCTGGGCAAGCTGTACCCCAAGGCCGACTGGGCACCGAAAGTCTTCCGCGCCAAGACCACCTTCGAGGCGCTGGCGCGCGACACCGTCGAGGGCTATTTCCACGGCGTCTCGTTGCTGTCCGATGCGCAAAGAAAACAGCTGTTTTCGCCTGCCTTCAAGCGCGAGCTGCAGGGCTACGAGGCGGTGGAAGTGCTGCGCCGTCATGCTGCCGTGGCGCCCACCGACGACCCGCTGTCGCTGGTGCAGTATCTCGATATGAAAACCTATCTGGTCGGCGACATCCTCACCAAGGTCGACCGAGCCAGCATGGCGCATGCGCTCGAAGTGCGCGAGCCGCTGCTCGACCACGAACTGATGGGCTGGGTGTCGGGGCTGCCCACCGATCTCAAGCTGCGCGGCACCGAGGGCAAGTACCTGCTGAAAAAATCGATGGAACCCTATCTGCCGCACGACGTGCTGTATCGCAAGAAAATGGGCTTCTCGGTGCCCCTTGCGGCCTGGTTCCGCGGCCCCCTCGCGGCCACCATCCGCAGCGTCGTGCTGAGCGAACGCTTGGCCTCGACTGGCCTGTTCAACCTGGATTTCCTGCGCCAGGTGGTCGAGGCTCACCAGTCCGGGCGCCGCGATTACTCGGTGATTTTGTGGACGGTGCTGATGTTCGATGCCTTCCTCGGCCAGGTGCTGGGCATGGATGAGACGGAAAGGCAGGCGGCATGAGGATTCTCCACGTCTTCGACCATACCCTGCCGCTGCATTCCGGCTACACCTTCCGCAGCGCGGCGATCCTGCGCAACCAGCGGAAAATGGGGTGGGAGACCTATCACCTGTCCGGCCCCAAGCAGATCAATTGCAGCGTGATGGAGGAAGAGGCCGACGGTCTGCATTTTTATCGCACGCCTAAGCCTACCGGCCTGCTCGCGAAACTGCCGGGCGGCGATCCGTTTGCGGTGATGGGGGCGATTGAAAAACGTTTGCTGGAGGTGGCGAAGGCACTGCAGCCTGATGTCATCCACGCGCATTCGCCGGTGCTCGATGCGGTACCGGCGATCCGCGTCGGCCGCAAGCTGGGCATTCCGGTCGTGTATGAAATTCGCGCGTTCTGGGAGGACGCCGCAGTCGACCACGGCAGCACCCAGGAAGGCAGCCTGCGCTACAAGCTTACGCGCGCGCTGGAAACCTGGGCGGTGAAAAACGCCGATGCCGTTACCGTCATCTGCGAAGGCCTGCGCAACGATCTCGTCGAGCGCGGCATCCCGCCGAGCAAGATCACCGTCATCCCCAACGCAGTCGACATCGACCAGTTCGGCGTCGGCGGCAAGCCCGATTCCGAACTGAAACTGAAGCTCGGCCTCGGCACCAGCCGGGTGCTCGGCTTCATCGGCTCGTTCTATGCCTACGAAGGACTGGATCTGCTGATCGCTGCGCTGCCGGCGATCGCGAAGCAGATGCCCGACGTGAAGATATTGCTGGTCGGCGGCGGCCCGCAGGATACGGCCCTGAAGCAGCAAGTGATGGCGCTCGACCTGAAAGACCGCGTGGTGTTCGCCGGGCGCGTGCCGCACGCAGAGGTCAACCGCTATTACGACCTGATCGACGTGCTGGTCTACGCGCGCCATCCGATGCGGCTGACCGAGCTGGTTACGCCCCTGAAGCCGCTGGAAGCGATGGCGCAGGGACGGCTGATGGTGGCGTCCGACGTTGGCGGCCACAAGGAGCTGATCCAGGACGGCAAGACCGGCGTGCTTTTCCACGCCGGCAATGCCGGCGACCTCGCCAGCAAGGTGGTGGCGTTGCTGAAATTCGAACAGGGCTGGGACAGCATGAAGAAAAACGGCCGCCAGTTCGTAGAAACCGAGCGCAACTGGGTCGCCAGCGTGGCGCGCTACCATGGCGTCTACGGTAGCCTCGTCAAACCGGGTATGGAGGCCGCGCTTGGCTGAGCATCGCCCTGCCGAATCGGCCCGCATCGACCTGGTCGTGTTCAGCTCGCTTTTCCCCAGCGCGGCGCGCCCCGGTGCGGGCCTGTTCATCCGCGAACGCATGTTCCGCGTCGCCGAACAACGGCCGCTTGTCGTCGTCTCGCCGCAGCCGTGGTTTCCCGGGCAGTCGCTGATCCGCCTGCTGCGTCCCAGCTACCGTCCGCAAGCTGCGGCACTGGAGATCCAGCACGGCATCCGTGTGTATCACCCGCGTTTTCTATCGGTTCCCGGCCTCTTGCGCCAGTTCGACGGCTGGTCGATGGCGCTGGCGAGTTTCTGGTTGATGCGGCGGCTGAAGCGGCAGGGTGCGCGCCTGATTGACGCCCACTTTGCCTACCCGGACGGCGAAGCCGCGATCCGGCTGGGGCGCTGGCTCGACCTGCCGGTAACCATCACCCTGCGCGGAACCGAAGTGCCGCACAGCAGACAGCCTGCGCTGCGTGCGCGACTGTCGCGCACGCTTGAAGCCGCAGCCCGGGTATTTTCCGTGTCCGACTCCCTGCGCCGGCTGGCGCTCGAACTCGGCGTGGCTGCTGAGAAAACGGAAGTCGTCGGCAACGGCGTCGATACGGCGCGCTTCCATCCGGTCGACCGTGCCTCCGCACGCGCGCGCTTCCAACTTCCGGAAAACGCGAAGGTGCTGATCTCGGTAGGCGGGCTGGTCGAGCGCAAGGGCATGCAGCGCGTGATCGACTGCCTGCCGGCGCTCATCGAGCATCACCCCGATCTGCATTACCTCATCGTGGGCGGTGCCAGCCCCGAGGGCGACAATCGCGCCGAACTGACCGCCCAGGTGGCGCGGCTGGGGCTCGCCGGGAGCGTGCATTTCCTCGGCGCCATGCCGTCGGACGAGCTCAAATGGCCGCTGTCCGCATCCGATGTGTTTGTGCTCGCCACCCGCAACGAAGGCTGGGCCAATGTGTTTCTCGAGGCCATGGCCTGCGGCCTGCCAGTCGTCACCACCGATGTCGGCGGCAATGCCGAAGTGGTCTGCCGCGCCGAACTCGGCAGCATCGTGCCGTTTGGCGATGCGGCCGCCCTGCAGCGCGCGCTGCATGCCGCACTCGACAAGAACTGGGATCGCGCCGCGATCATCGAGTACGCCCGGGGCAATCAGTGGGACAGACGCGTGGCGCAGTTGCTGCAGGCGTTTGACAGCATCACGGGTGCGGCGGCCAGCCAACCGGGGCTTGTGGGCAAATGAGCGTGCCTGCCTGGTTGGCCCGCAGTATTTTTCGCGCACAGGAAGCGGCGATGCGTCGCCCCACCTTCCCTGTGCTTGCCGAGCTTGAGCGTACGCAATGGCTGTCGCGCGACGCGATGCAGACCTATCAAACCGGGCGTCTCAATGTGCTGCTGCAAAGCGCGCTGGCACACAGCCCTTGGCACGCGGCCCGTCTGCACGCCGCAGGCCTGGCTGATGCCGTCAGGGCGGGCGCGGTTTTGCTGAGCGATTTGTCGCGGCTGCCGACGATGAACAAGCGCGACGCGCGCGACAACGTCGAACAGCTGGTCTGGCGGGAGGTGCCGGGCGGAGTATTCAAGTACACCACCGGTGGGTCCAGCGGCGAGCCCCTGATTTTTTATTTCGGCCGTGCACGTCAGGCCGCCGATGCCGCCGGACGGCTGCGTGCGCGTCGCTGGTGGGGTGTGGAGCCGGGCGAGCGCGAGGTATATTTGTGGGGTGCGCCTGTCGAATTGAACAAGACCGATCGCATCAAGACCCTGCGCGATCGTCTGGTGAATCAGTTGCTGTTGAATGCATTCGAGATGTCGCCCGCATGCATGGACGATTATCTGGCGGCGATCCAGGCCTGGAACCCGAAAGCGATCTACGGCTACGCCAGCAGTCTGGCGCTGCTGGCGGCGCACGCAGAATCGCGCGGCATCCGGCCGAAGCTGCCCGCGCTGCGCGTGGTGAGCGCCACCGGGGAACCGCTGTTTCCGCACCAGCGCGAGTTGATCGAACGGGTGTTTGGCGTGCCGGTGTCGGTCGAGTATGGCGCGCGCGATGCCGGGCTGCTGGCCTTACAGTCTCCGGACGGCGTCCTGCTGCAAATGAGCGAAACGCATGTCGTCGAAGTGCTCGACGACGCCGGCAGTCCGGCGGAGGAGGGCGAAGCGGTGATCACCTGTCTGGTGTCCGAGGCGCAGCCCTTCATCCGTTACCGCACCGGCGATGTGGTGCGGCGCTCGGGACGGATCGACCCCGGCGGCCGCGGCCTTGCCGTGCTGGATGCCGTGGTGGGCCGGCAGACCGATTTCATCGTCGCCGCCGACGGCCGCATCATGCACGCGCTCGCGGTGATCTATGTATTGCGGGCGATTCCCGGCGTGGGCCAGTTCAAACTGATCCAGCACGCGGTCGACCGGCTGGAAGTGCTGATAGTGCCCGACGCACGCTGGGACGACGCAGCCCGTGCAGCGGTGATCGACGGGCTGCGCGCGCGTCTGGGAACGGTGCTTGAGGTGGATTTGAAACTGCTGGATGTCATTGCCCCAGAAGCGTCCGGCAAGCATCGTTATGTGGTCAGCCATGTCTCCCTGCATGGCGCACTCGCACAGGCCGTTGTATGAATGCTGTCACGATGAAACCCTCTGCCTTGTTTGATTTGTCGATGCGTCATCGGCCCTGGCGGCCACGCCATCTGCACTGGGTAATGCAGGATCTGGCCGGCGTGGCGCGCCAGCCGGAACAAGACCATCGCACGCATTTGCGCGCCACTCTGGAATGGGTATGCCGTGCCCAGGATGCGTGTCGCACCCCGGCCGACAGCGGCTGCGTGGCTGCCGGCTGGAGCTTCGAATCGGGTTGGTTGCCCGCGAGCGCGGAGGCCACCGGCTGGTTGATCGAAACCTTGCTGCCCGCCGCCGACTACCTGGCATGGCCCGATCTGACGGATCGCATCCGGATCATGCTCGACGCCCTGCTGGCGCAAACGGATGAGGGCGCCGCGGGACGCATCCATGGCCTGATTGCCGGCCATGTGCAGTTGGGCCACGCGGAAAGCCTGGCGCGCGCGGTGCGCAGCGGCCATCTGCTCGTCGACATGCCGCTGACCTCTCCTGTGCAGCGCGCACGCGCCGTACACGCGCTGGCGGCGGTCGGGGTCATTGCCGGGGAATCGAGCCTGATCGATGCGGCGCGCCGTCAGCTGGATGCAACGCTGGCGCTCCAGACGCCGTGCGGCTGGTTTCCCGGCCCGGCCGGGCCGGCGTCAACATCGGCCCTGGCAGGCATCACCCGCAGTTTGATCGAGACGTTCCGCCTGTTGGGCGACGAAGGTGCGCGACTCGCCGCGTTGCGAGCTGCGCGTGGTTTGCGCGATCATTTGCGCAGCGATGGCTGGCTGGCGGGCGCATTCGACGACGGCTGGATGCCTGCCGGTTCGTATGCCTGTGTCAACGGTCTGACGCAGGTGGCAGTGTGCTGGCTGCGGCTGGCGCAGGTGGAGCAGGAGGCGCACTGGCGCGACGCCGCCTGGCGCGCGCTGGCCTGGATCAAGCGCAATCAGCGCACGGCAGGGGATGACCTCGCGCTGCGCGACGCCTTGCCGAGCGCGGTACCGATCTGGGCGGGACCCGCCGCATTCAGCTTCGATGCACTGAATGCCAAGCACTTTGCCGACGCCCTGATGATGGATATGGTGGGGATTGCCATCCCCCCTGAAGTGCATGGAGTGAGTCACGCATGAGAGACCTGTTCATAACCGCCGTCATCCTGGGCTTGCTGCCTCTGGTGTTCAAGCGCCCCTGGCTAGGCATCCTGTTGTGGTCCTGGCTCGGTTACATGAATCCGCACCGGCTGGCGTGGGGCTTTGCCTACAATCTCCCGTTCTCGATGATGGTCGGTCTGGTCACCCTCGCGGCGTTCATGGCATCCAACGAAAAGAAGGACATGCCATGGACACGGGAAACCATCATCCTGTTGATCTTTGTCGGCTGGATGCTGTTTACCACTTTTTTCGCGTTCTATCCCGACACCGCCTGGCCCCAGTGGGACAAGGTGTGGAAGATCCAGCTGATGATTTTCCTCACCGCGCTCATCATCACCGATCGTCACAAGCTGCATTGGCTGGTCTGGGTGATTGCCCTGTCATTCGGCTTTTATGGCGTCAAGGGCGGAATTTTCACCATCGTAAACGGCGGCGCCTACCGGGTGCAGGGTCCCGCCGAGACCTTCATCGCGGGCAACAATGAACTGGCGCTGGCGCTGGTGATGGCGATTCCACTCATCCGCTATCTTCACCTGCAGGAAACCCGCAAGTGGGTCAAGACCGGACTCGCCAGCGCCATGGTGCTGACGGGTGTCGCCGCAGTGGGAAGCCAGTCGCGGGGCGGTCTGGTCGCCATTGTGGCGATGGGCACCTTCCTGTGGCTGAAAAGCCGCAACAAAATCGTCACCGGCATCTACATGGCCGCGGCGGTCGGCATCATGGCCTCGGTCATGCCCCAGGAATGGTATGACCGCATGAGCACGATCAATACCTATCAGGAAGACCAGTCGGCGCAAGGGCGGATCAATGCCTGGCATACCGCGTTCAATGTGGCGAAAGACCGGATCACCGGCGGCGGCTACGAAATGTGGCGGCCGCCTGTGTTTCGCCAATATGCGCCTGATCCCTGGAACGTCCGCGACGTGCACAGCATCTACTTCGAGATCATGGGCGAGCAGGGCTTCATCGGCTTCGGCCTGTTCATGCTGCTCGGCCTTCTGGCGTGGATTCGTGCCCAGCAGATCATCAAGCGATGCAAGCATGACCCCGACAAAAAATGGGCTGCCGATCTGGCGGCCATGATTCAGGTCAGTCTGGTTGGCTATGCTGCGGGAGGCGCCTTCCTGGGCATGGGTTATTTCGATTTGCCCTATCACCTGATGATCATCCTTGTGCTGGCTGCCAAATTTTCCGGGGTACTGGAAAAGCGGCCCGTGCCTATCGTGACCTTTGCCCGCAAGGAAAGGCTGCCAGACAACTTAACCGAGCCCCGCCATGCAAACCGGATTTGAAACGATCGGCAATGCCATTCTGACCCTGTACGACAACGGACGCCCCGTTCTCGTCACCGATCCGTGGTTCACCCCGCAGGCCTACTTCGGCAGTTGGGGACAGTCGCACGAGATCCCCCCGACGCAGATGCAGGGCATCCTCGGTGCGGAATATGTGTGGCTGTCGCATGGACATCCCGATCACCTCAATCCGGAGTCCATGCCGCAGCTGGTGGGCAGGAAGATTCTCCTGCCCGACCATGTCGGCAAGCGCATCCACGACGACCTCAAGGGACAGGGCTTCGACGTGCACGTGATGCAGGATCGCCGCTGGTACCCGTTGTCGGAGCACATCCGGGTGTATTGCATTTCCGATCTGAACCAGGATGCCGTGTTACTGGCCGAGGTGAATGGCCGACTGGTATTCAATCGCACCGACGCCTCGGATCACGGCTGGGAAAACCACGTGCGCAGCATCATCAAGCGCTATCCGGTGTCGTTCATGATGGGACTGTCCAGCCGTTATGGCGATGCCGACATGATCAACTTCTTTGATGAGGACGGCAGCCGCATTGCGCCGTCCGAGGTCACGCCCGCCATCGGCAAGCGCAATGCCCACCGTACCGAAACGGTCGGCGCCCAGTACTTCATCCCGTTCAGCTCGATGCATACCTACCAGCGCGAGGATTCGGCCTGGGCGAACGTCTATCACACCTCGCTGGACGACTACCGCAACGGTTTTGAATCGGACAAATGCCGGATGCTGCCGGCCTATGTGCGCTACAACTGCATGGACGACAGTTGGGAGGAAATCAGCCCGCGCGAATTGCCGGTGACGATCCTGCCAGCCACGGATTTTGGCGACGACTGGAACGACAAGCTGGATGCGGAAGACCGGGAACTGGCCAGCCGTTATTTCAAAGCGGTCGCTCACCTTGGAACACACCTGGATTACATCAATCTGCGTGTGGGCGGGCAGGATCACACGATCAGGATCAGCGATCGGAAATTCAACCGCGGCGTCACTTTCGAAGCGCCGCGCAACTCGCTGATGACGGCGATTCGCTACGAAGTCTTCGACGACATGCTGATTGCCAATTTCATGAAAACCACCTTGCATGGCGATTGGGGGCCGTCGCGGCTGTATCCCGACTTCACGCCGTATGTCGCCAAATATGCCGACAATGGGCTGGCGCGTTCACGCGACGAGCTCGGTGCCTATTTCAACGCGTATCGCAACCGGGCCGTGCTGGATTATCTGAAGTGGACGTTCGAAAAGCGCGCCGAAGGCATTTACCGCAAATACATTTCGGACGATAGCCTGTTGCACAAGACGGCAAAAGGCATGTACTGGCATTACAAGAAAAAAATGCGCTGAATGACGCAGGGTGCCTGTGCGGGCGAATCAGTCTTCGTCCGCCCGTAGCCACTGCTCCAGCATCATTACCACCCAGATCATTACCCCGTAATAACTCGCATGGGGTCCGCGTTGCATGGACAGCATGTGGTCGAGATACGCCGGCTGGATCCAGCCGCGCTGCTTGAAGTCCGACAGGCTGTCGCCGACGATGTCGCCGAGAGGGGCGTATTGGGTGCTCCACACCCCGAACGGCAGGCCAAAACCGTGCTTGGTCTTGTTGATGATTTTTTCCGGCAGCAGGTCGGTCAGCGCTTCCTTGAAGAACCAGCGCAGTTTCTGGCCGCGCACCTTGTAGTCCACCGGAAGTTGGTTGGCGAACGCTACCATGCGGTCGTCGAGCAGCGGGTAGCGCACTTCGATCCCCGCCGCTTCGGTCATCGTGCCCACTTTGCGCAGGTCGTTGTCGGCCAGGGTGAACTTCATGTCCAGATGCATCATGCGGTTGATGTAGTGGTCCGACGCGGTGCGCTCGTAGACTTCGGTGAGCGCGGCGTCCGCTGTCGAGGGATCGACGGCATGGATGAAGTCCGCGACAAAAATCTGGTCGAGCGGCGTGCGATGCAGGAAATTGTAGCTTTCCAGGCGCAGCGGCAAGCCAACGTTGGCTTGCCGTACATAGCTCTTGAGTTTGGACAGCGGAAAGAGGTCAGACAGCCCCGGCAGTTGCACGACCGGTTCGATCAGCCCGCGTCGCAGCAGTGCGGGCAGATGGGCGTAAGCCTCGAACAGCCGCTGCTTGGCATAGCGGGCGTTGCCCCCGAATATTTCATCGCCGCCGTCGCCGGCCAACATGTGCGCGAATCCCGCTTCGCGCGCCGCCTGAGCGCAGAAATAGGTGGGCACTGCCGAGTCGTTGCCGAACGGCTCGTCGTATTCACGGGCGATGACGGGGATTGCCGTCACGATATCGGCGGGCTTCAGATAGTACTCGTGGCTGCGGCTGCCGTAGCGCTCGGCGGCGCAACGGGCGTATTCCATTTCATCGAATCCGTCGGCGTCGAAGCCGATGGAAAAAGTATCGACCGGCGCATTGCGCGCGGCAGTGAGGGCGCCGACCACGGTGGAACTGTCGGTGCCGCCGGAGAGAAACGCTGCAGTGGCTGGTGCGTCGACATCGCGCACGGCCTGATCCAGCACGCTGCGGAAATTGCGTCGATGGCTGTCGAAGTCGGCGTTGACCGGGGTGTAATCGGCCTGCCAGTAAAACGCGGTGTGGATCTGCCCATTTTTCAGCGTGAGGTATTGTCCGGGCAGAAGCTTGTGCACGCCCTGGTACAGGCTGCGCGGTGCGGGAATCGTGTGGAAATAAAGATAATCGTAGATTGCCTGCGGGTCGATGACGCGTCCCACTGCAGGATGGGCCGCCACGCTTTGCACGCTGCTGCCGAACACCAGGTGGCCGCCGTGTTTGGCGTAACACAGGCGTTCGGCACCTATCCGATCGAGCGCCAGAAAGGCTTTTTTCTTCAGCGGTTCGAGCACGGCAAAGGCGAAGTTGCCGTGCATCAGCGTCGGCAACTTTTCGCCAAAGCGCATCCAGCCGTGTGCCACCGCCACAGCGGGATTCTGGTCACGCGCGATGAACGCCAGTTCATCATCCAGAAAGCGCGGGCGCCCGCTCAGTGCGGCGGCCAGCCCGTTCTCAACGTGAATCTCGGCCTTGCCGAAACGCGAGCAGCCCGCCACGCCCAGCATCTGGCTACTGTGTTCGTGCAGCAGCCCTTCCGGTGACAGGCGGGCGGCGCGTGCCATGTGCCTGATCAAATCCTGATGCGCGCCGTGGTCGCCCAGCCAGCCAAAAATGCCATCCATGGTGTGTTGTGTCAGAGTGATACGGGATAATGAGGGCCTGATATTAACGGTCTTGCAGGTTTGGCACGAATCCTGTTAATTGAGTCCGCTAATCTATGTCATATTGTCAGAAAGCCAAGCCGTTGAATGAATTCCTGATTAAAGTAAGCAAAACGCTTGCCTACCACGCGCGGCGCATGCAACGCGGTGTGCGCAATGCGCGCTGGAGGCTCACGCGCCACCCCGCGCAGCGCCCGATCATCGTGGTCGGCTGCTCGCGTGCCGGCACCACCCTAGTCTATAAGACCCTGTCCGAATCGAAGGAGATCGGCAGCCTGCAACGCGACACCCACGATTACTGGACCGACCTGCACCCGCCCGCCGACAAGAACTGGGATACCCACGCGCTCGATGCACGCGACGCCAGCGACCGCGACCGCGATACCGTCAGCCGCTATTTTTTCAGCCGGACGGGGCAGCATCGCTGGGTCGACAAGAACAACCAGAACGGCCTGTGCGTGCCCTATCTGGCCGCACTGTTTCCTGACGCCGTGTTTGTCTTCGTCAAACGCAGCCCGGGAGACAACCTCAATTCGCTGATCGAGGGCTGGAAGAAGCCCGACGAGTTCGCCACCTGGTCGAACGATTTGCCGGCAAAGGTGGCGGTGGACAACGGCCAACTGCACCAGTGGTGCTTCTTCCTCGCCGACGGCTGGCGCGAGTACGTCAATGCGCCGGTCGAGGACGTGGCGGCGTTCCAGTACAACGCGATCAACCAGGCCATTCTCGATGCGAAATTGAGTTTGCCTGCGGGGCAATGGGTCGACGTGTTCTACGAGGATTTTTTGCGTGACCCGGTCGCCACCTTCCGCCAGGTGTTCGAAGGCTGCGGTCTGACATTCGACGCGCGCCTGCAGGCGCATTGCGCCGAAGTGCTCGACATCCCCTACAACGCCTTTTCCGAAATCCGTCTCGACAAGTGGAAGGACGGACGCAACCGGGAAAAAATAGAACGGGTGCTGCCGCAGGTGGCGGATGTGGCTGCGCGGATGGGATATTGATGGCGGTGTTGGCGCTTGCTCTCGCGATGGTGCTCGTACTGTGGGCGGGTGTGCTGCTGGCGTTTGCCGGGCCGCTTGCCGCACGCTGGCGCGAACCGGTATTGCGCCAGCCGGTGCTCATCATCGAAAGCGACGACTGGGGCGCCGGGCCGCTGGCGCAAGCCGACGTGCTGACCCGCCTGTCGGCGCTGCTGCAGCGAGTACGCGACCGCAGCGGCCGGCCGGCGGTCATGACGCTGGGCGTGGTGCTGGAGGTGCCGGATGGCGTGCGCATCGCTGCCAGCGGCTGCACGGAATACCATGCGGTGCCTCTCGTCGATGACCGTTTCGCCGGGGTGCGCGCAGCGATGCAGGAGGGCATTCGTGCCGGCGTGTTCGCACCGCAACTGCATGGCCTGTGCCACTACTGGCCACCTGCAGTGCTGGCCGCCGCGCAGAGCGATCACGGCGTGCACGACTGGCTTACCTCCCCTGAACCCGGCGCGACAGAGGGTTTGCCTTCCCCTCTGCAAAGTCGCTGGGTCGATGCGTCCAGCCTGCCATCGCGCACTCTGGAGCCCGCAGCGATCCAGCAGGCTGTCGCAGAGGAGGCGGCAGCCTACCGGGCCGTGTTCGGTGGGCCGCCGCAGGTGGCGGTCGCCACGACCTTCGTCTGGAACGACGCGGTGGAAGTCGCCTGGGCGCAGTCGGGCGTCGAAGCCGTGATCACGCCGGGCCGCCGCGCCACTTGCCGCAATGCCGCAGGCCAACCGGGTTGCGTGGATGGCACGATGCTGACAGGTGAGCGTTCACTCGCGGGGCAGGTGTATCTGGTGCGCGATGTGTATTTCGAGCCGGAACTGGGCCATGTCCCGCAGCGCTTGGTGAACGGTTTGCTTGCACGCAGCCGGCAGGGCCGGGCGTGCATGGCTGAAACCCATCGATTCAACTTTCTGCAGGCACGCGAGGCGAGTCTGGCCACGCTGGAATCCGCGCTGAAAGCGGTGCTGGCAGCGTGTCCGGCGGTGCGTTTCATCACTCCGCTGGAACTCGCGCATGCTGTGCAAAGCCGTGACCCGGCCTGGGTCGAGCCCCGGCTGCTGCCGCGGTTCGCCGCCTGGCGCGCTCGTCTCGACGAGATCCCGCGCTTTCGCCGGATGGCGCAATTGAGTGGTCTGGCGCTGCCGCTCGGGCTCGTGGGAACACGCGCATGAAGTCGCGCTTCTCGGTCGTCATCCCCGCGTTCAATGCCGCTGCGACGCTGGCGCGCGCAATCGAGTCGGTGCAGGCACAAAGCTGGCCCGTGCATGAAATCATCGTGGTCGACGACGGTTCGACTGATGCCACCGCCGAGGTCGCACGCCGGTTCGCCGGGGCGGTGCGGCTGATCCGGCAGACGAACAGCGGCGTATCGGTGGCACGCAACGCTGGCGCCGCGGCCGCGACAGGCGACTGGCTGGCGTTTCTCGACGCCGACGACTGGTACGCGGAGGACCGCATCAAACTGCATGCCGAGTGGATTGCGGCGGACGGAACGCTGGATTGCCTGACCGGCGATTACGAATACCGCGACGATGCCGGCACTCTGCTCGGCACGTCGATGGCGCAACACGAATCGGGGCGCATGATGCTGGCGAAGGCGGCGGGCGCGGCGCGAGTGGTCATGGAGACGCCTGCCGAGATCGCTGCTTTCGTGGCCGATCATTTCGGCGATACCCATACGCTGTCGTTGCCGCGTTCCCGCTTTATCGAACTGGGCGGCTACCCTACCGGGTACACAGTGTGCGAGGACGTGCACTTTCTGACGCGGCTGGTGGCGAAAAGCCGGCGCATCGGCGTGATCAGCCAAAGCCTCGGCGTCTACGTGATTCACGGCGCCAGCGCCACGCGCCGCAACCCGGTGGCGGCGCAGCGGGAAAACGTGCGTACGCTGACCGACCTGGCGCGGCTGGCGGAAAACTTCCCGGCCGCGGTCCGTGAGGGGGTGGCGTCGCGGATGAACAGTGCCCGCTACAACCTGGGCTGCGCATTGAGCAAGCGCGGCCAGCGCGTGGCGGCGATCAACGCCGTGCTGCCCATGCTGGCTGCGCGCCCGGGCTGGCAGAGCCTGCGCGCGGTGCTGTCGATGCTGAAAGGATGAACGCGTGAACCGCCTGCTGGTGCTGAGCGAGCTGTTTTTACCGACGAAGGGCGGCACCGCCGTGTGGGCGGCCGAGGTCTACAAGCGCCTCGGCGGCAAGGACATTCACATCATCACCGCAGACGTGCCTGGCGCGGCTGCGATCGATGCCGCGCATCCCAACACCATCCACCGGCTCAACCTCAAACGCGTGGTCTGGCTGCGCCCCGAGTCGCTGGCGATGTATGCGCGTTTCTTCTTCAAGACACTCGCGCTGGCGCTCACACACCGCTTCACGGCGGTCCACGCCTTTCGCGCGCTGCCCGAAGGACTGGTGGCGTGGGCGGTGGCACGTCTGACATTTTGCACGGTCGTCATCTATGCCCACGGCGAGGAGCTCACCACGTGGGGACGTGGCGGCAAATACAAGGCCATGCGTTTTGCCCTGCGCCATGCCGACCGGGTCGTCGCCAACAGCGAGCACACACGCGATACCCTGCTGGACATGGGCGTGGACGCGGCGCGCATCGCGATCATCTATCCAGGCGTTGACGTATCGGTATTCCGCTCGGGGCTGGATGTCGCAGGTCTGAGGGACAGCCTCGGCATCCATCCCGACGAAAAACTGGTCTTCTCGGTCGGCCGGCTATCGCGCCGCAAGGGCTTCGATCAGATGATCCGTGCCGTGGCGCGGCTGCGAGACGAAGGCATGGCGGTGCGCTACGTCATCGCGGGCATCGGTGAAGATGCCGATTATCTGGACGACCTGATTGCGGAGTATCGTCTGCAGGCTTTCGTCCATCGCATCGGCGCAGTCAACGAGGCCGACCTGCCGCGCTGGCTGAACGTCTGCGACGTGTTTGCCATGCCCAACCGCGAAATCAACGGCGACAATGAAGGTTTCGGCATGGTGTTCATCGAGGCGGCTGCGTGCGGCAAGTCCAGCCTGGCAGGCGAGGCGGGTGGCACCGGCTCGGCGGTGCTGCATAATCAGACGGGTTTGCGGGTGGATGGCGTCTCGGTTGACGCCGTGGCCGACGGTTTGCGCAGCCTGTTGGCACAACCGGCATGGGCACTCGAACTCGGTCAGCGTGCATTGAAGCGAGTGGAGCGCGAATTTTCCTGGGAACGGGTGGCGGAAAAAACCCGGCAATTGAACACGCATGCAAAACGACCCTGATGGATGTCCATGACTGACACAGCCCGCCCCTGGCCCGTTGCCGTCTTTGCCCACAACGAGGCACGCAACATCATCGCCTGCCTCGACAGCCTGCAGGCGGCAAGCGCGCACCCGATCGAATGCCATGTGCTGGCCAATGCCTGCAGCGACCGTACCGAGGACCTGGTGCGCGAATACGGCGCCAGCCACTCCAATGTGCATCTCGTGTCCATCGCGCTGGGCGACAAGGCCAACGCCTGGAACGTGTTTGTGCACGATGTCGCGCCGCGTGGCGCGCCGCATTATTTCTTCATCGACGGCGACGTCCGTGCCACTCCGGGGGCGCTCGACTTCATGGAACGGGCGCTGGCAAAACATCCACAGGCCAACGGCGTATCGGCGCTGCCCAAAAGCGGGCGTGGCGTCGCGGCATTCCAGCGCGACATGCTGAAAGACAACGGCGTTGCGGGAAATTTGTATGGACTGCGCGACACCTTCGTCGAACGCATCCGTGCCCAAGCGATCAACATGCCCATTGGCACCATCGGCGAGGATGCGCTGGTGGGGGCGATGCTGAAATGGGATTTGCGCGGCGACACGCGCTGGGACAACAACAAGGTGGTCGTGGCACAGGATGCCGGATTCGAGTTCGATTCCGTCTCCCCGTGGCTCCCGCGGGAATGGAAAAAATACTTCAGGAGGCGTGTGCGCTACAGCGTGCGAGGCTTCCAGAACAAGATGCTAGGATGGGCCATTCAACCCGCTGGTTTCGAAGCGCTTCCGCAGCAGGTTCGCGATCTCTACCTTCGTTATCCCGAAATGCTTAAGCTTGAATGGCGTGGTTTGGATACCCTTTTTGACTGGCTGGCCATCCGGGCAATCAGGTCGAATCGATAATTTACACATGCATGTTTGGGTCAACAAGGAAACGATGCAATGAAACATTCTGCGAAATATTTGCTGATATTGATTGGCATGCTGTCTCAAGTTAGTTCGGTGATGGCGGCACCCAGCAAAGCCGGGTTGGCCGCATTGCCACCCTATTGTGAGGCGCGCAAGAATGCAGGTTCCGAGTCCTTTCGAAGCTGGCGCTCAAGCATGGGCGGCGATTTCAACCATATTCATCACTACTGCAACGGACTCGATTTGCTGAACCGGGCACGCGGCTCATACTCGTCGAAGAACAGCGAGATGCTCAGCGCGGTTGTCCGGGAGTTCGACTACGTGCTGTCGCATGCCAGCCCCGGGTTTTACATGCGTTCCGAAATCCTGATGAATCGTGGCGTCGCCCTGTCGATGATGAAACGAAACGGCGAGGCTGTGAGCAATCTGCTCAAGTCGATCGAACTGGATGCCAAGCAGCCGCGCGCCTATATGACCCTGGCCGACGTGTACGACAAGATGAAGAACCGTGGCAAGGCACTGGAAACGGTAACTGATGGTCTGCGCCATAATCCGGACACCAAGAGCCTTCAGCGTCGTTACACCGAACTCGGTGGCAAGTTGCCCTATCCCGCTCCCATAGAACCTGTGCCGGCTGAAGCCCCGGAAACCAAGCCGGACGAGGCGGTTGTCGCCGCGCCCCCAGCGAATCCGGTTGCCCCCCCCGAGGATACGTCCGCGACCCTCACACCCGCTGCGCAGCCTGTCGAGCCGCCCAAAATCGGCTCGCCGACAAACCCGTACTGCCGCTTCTGCCCGGATTGAGCGACGTCGCCGGGTTGCCTTCAGACGACTACACGAAGGCCTGCAATCCTGCCCGAGGGGTTCGCCTCTGGTGTTTTCCGACACCTGTTGACAGGCGGAACCGGCATCGGGATCGCTTGCTGATTACCTGTTGAGTGAAGTCGGCAGAACCAGTCTGGCTAATAGTTTGACCTGGGCGAAACTGAAGTGTCGCCGGGCACTCTGTAACAAGGCGGGCAGTGCCCGTGAACGCTTCCCTTCCTGATAATAATGCCAGGATAGGTCAAACCAGGCACCAGAGGCGGCATGGCGAAATACGTCACGGTATTGCGGGTGCTGGCCGGCGCGGCTTTGCTGCCATAGCCTGTCTTTCATGGCGATGCCTGAGAGCAACTGCTCGACGACACGGTCGGCCTTGGACGAATAACCTTGCCCATCCGCACGCTGGCGATACAAGCCCTCGGAAAGCAGCGCCGTGCGCGCGTTCAATACGGCTTCTATCGCCCAGTCGCAATCCCAGAGCAGGCAGTCGGGGCGATAGCGGCCGATGCGGTCGAGCGCAGACTTGTGGACTACTGGGCGCTGAAGTGCCATCGGTACTGATTTCATTAACGCGTGCAGCACAGTGTCGTCGAACACCGTGAGCGTGCCGTCGACCCGACCCCCGGCCGCAGCGAGAAACTTTGCCATGGCCTCGTCATAGTTGTGCTGTCCCCATGCGCCCTTGCTGCCGAACCAGCTGACCCCCATGAACACGACATCGATATCCGGGTGCTGGTCGAGTATGGCGAGCGCACGTTCAAGGTAGCGCGGTGCGTAGCAGTCGTCATCGTCCAGAAAAGCCAGAATCTCGCCCTGGGCATGTTGAATGCCGGTATTTTTGGCCGCCGCCCCACCTTGCGCGTTATCGTGCCGGAAAATGCGTATCCGCGCATTCCCGGGATTGAGTGCGGCTGGGGGAGTTGATGCGTCGTCAACGATCACGAC
Organism: Thiobacillus sp.; assembly: GCA_019459325.1. Taxonomy (GTDB): domain Bacteria; phylum Pseudomonadota; class Gammaproteobacteria; order Burkholderiales; family Thiobacillaceae; genus Thiobacillus. Next base: position 2,386 of record JAIBFA010000070.1, on the reverse strand, counting down.
TTCCCAGTCGGGAAATGTCTGGTCGCACACGCTGTCCAGCGCCTCGCGCAACAGATCAGGCCGATTGTGCGTAGGCAGAATGACGGATACGCGAGGCTGATCGGAGCGCTTCATCAAACCTGGCCCGAGGCTATCCAGCCGACCAGCGTGCGGTGCAAGGTCCGTGCAATCTCGGGGTGCTGATCGAGAACATCCGTTTTGCATTCCGGATCCGTATCGAGATCGAACAACCGTTGCAAGGAGCCCTCTGAGAGGGGCTGATACACCAGCTTCCAGCGCCCGTGGCGGATCATGCGGTCTTTGGCGGCAAGGATGGCCTTGCAGTATTCAGGCTTGATCGCCAGAGTACCGCTGGCACGATCCGGAACTTCCATCAGTTCCAGCAGATCCGGGTATCGAAGGTGGGCATCCGGCAGGCCGGGAATGTCGGCGATCCAGATGCCGGTTTCGTTGAAGGCATCGAGTTCGGGGCAGGCAGCGTCCTCTGCCAGGCATCCCGCAAGCGACACCCCATCCATGCCGGCGACAGGGGGCGCATCCACGAGTTCGAGCAGGGTGGGGGCGAGATCGATCGAGCGCACCACCTTGTCTATCCTGCCGCGCGGTTCGCGGCGCGGGTCGCGGATCACCAGCGGAATGCGCGGGCTGAAATCGCCGACGGCGGAATTCCCCTGGCCCCAGGTGTCGTGCTCGAAAAACTCCATGCCGTGATCGGAGTAGACGACGACAATCGTGGTGTCGGTCAGCCCGCAGGTTTCAAGCTGTGCGAGCATCTTGCCCACTTCATCGTCGAATTCCGCCACACAGCCGTCGTACAGGTCGATGATCTGGTCGAGGTCGAATTCCTCCTTGGGCGCGCCCTGGCGACGAATGATTTCGAACGGGTCGGTGAGGCGTGCCATCGCAAACTTGGATTCGCCCGCATAGGCAGGGTCGGCGAAACGCGTGTACCACGGCCATTCCGAGGCGAAAGGGGGGTGGGTGGTGGAATAGAATACGTTGAGAAAAAACGGCTGGGCACTTTCCGCCAGGCGCGACACCAGCCGCCGCGCCCGCCCGCCCAGCGGCTGCGTCAGGGGCACTCCGCCCAGGTAATACAGCTCGGGCAGGAGCAGCCGTCCCAGCCGATTGTGGGTGAACAGGGAGACGAACAGGCGCAGATCCTTGGGTCCCTGACGGATCAGGAATTTCAGGTTCCACTGGTCTTCAGGAAGGTCGGTGTAGTCAAAGCCGAATGAGAACTTGCCCATGTCGGCGCCGCACCAGTCCGAGATCGCCGCTGTGCGATACCCCGTCTGTTTCAGCAGCGTGGGAACGGCATCGACTTTCAGGCGCGTGTTTTCGTCGTCGGCATAGTTGTCGCGGATGCCGTGGGTGTGCGGCCAGGTGCCGGTCAGCATGGAAATCAGGCTGGGTGCGGTGCGTGCACACGGCACGTAGCAGTTGGCAAACAGCGCCCCGGTAGCGGCGAGCTGGTCGATGCAGGGCGTCAGCGCGCGGTGGTAGCCCAGCGCACCCAGGCGGTCGGCGCGCAGGGTGTCGGAGCCGATCATCAGAATGTTGGGCGGGGCGTCTGCCGTGCGGGCCGGATGCTTGCGCGGTGCGCGCGCCTGCGGCTGCCAGCCTGCCCAGGTGATGGTCCCGGCAAAAAAAAGCATCGCCGCCCACAGCGCCATCAGGTCGCCGATGCGGTTTTCCTTGGCCAACTGCCAGGAAGTCGCCATCAACAGCAGCCCGATGGTTCCGATTCCAAGCGATTGCAGGCGTGCGATGCGGGCCGGCGTCATCCAGTGCCACAGCCGGTGCAGCCGGCTCAACCGGTAATGCATTGATGCCACCAGGAGGCCGGGATTGAAGCGCAGCTTGCGAATGAATTGCAGTGCGAACCCGCCCAGGATGCCGAGAAGGGCAGCGATGACGGCGAGACCGGTCGACCAGCTTGCATCGGCCACGGTGCCGAGCATGAAGTAAATCAGAACGCCCGCACCGCCGGTAAACAGCATCAGGGCGAACGCCCACGCCGACAGTCGTGCCAGTGCAAACAAGGTATAGCGCCGGTAAAGTGTGAGCACTTCTTCGCGGATGCGCGGTCCGGTCTGCGTAAAGTCGAGCAGCGATTTGGCGAGCAGCGCTGCCGTGCCGACGCCGGCCACCCCCAGTGCGGGAAGCACGCCGGCCCAGCGTGCGTCGCCGCTGGCGAACCAGGCGATCAGACCGCAGGCGGCGGTGAGGACTGCGAGTGCCTCCACCTGGAGCATGCCGCGGTCGGGGGGCAGAGCCAGATGCTTGCCGCGATGTCCGGACTCGGGGCCCCCCCCGGAAACCCCACCGCGCGCCCCCCGGCGCGCCCCGAAAAAAAGCCCCGCGGGCCCCCCCAAGCCAAACA
>JAIBFA010000051.1 GCA_019459325.1 Thiobacillus sp. | reverse complement strand
TGCTTGACGCGGCGCCAGGCCATGTCGGTGATGTGCAGCAGGCCGTCGATACCACCCAGATCGACGAACGCGCCGTAGTCGGTGATGTTCTTGACCACGCCCTTGACGATGGAGCCTTCCTTCAGGTTCTCCATCATCGCTTCGCGGTCGGCACCCATGGTCTCTTCCAGCACGGCACGGCGCGACACGACAACGTTGTTGCGCTTGCGGTCGAGCTTGATGACCTTGAATTCCATTTCCTTGTATTCGAACGGGGTGGTGTCCTTGACCGGCCGCATGTCCACCAGCGAGCCGGGCAGGAAGGCACGCAGGCCGCCCACCAGCACCGTCAAACCGCCCTTGACCTTGCCCTGCACCATGCCGCTGACAATACGGCCTTCGTTCATCGCGGCTTCCAGATCCAGCCATGCAGCCAGCTTCTTGGCGCGCTCGCGCGACAGCTTGGTCGCGCCGAAGCCGTCTTCGATCGACTCGATGGCAACCGAAACGAAATCGCCGATATTGGCTTCGATCTCGCCCTGGTCGTTCTTAAATTCTTCAAGGGGAATCAGGCTCTCGGACTTGAGGCCGGCATTCACCGTCACGAAATTGTGGTCGATGCCGATGATTTCGGCGGTGATGACTTCACCCTGGCGCATTTCCTGATGGGTGAGGGATTCCTCGAACAGGGCGGCAAAGCTTTCCATCGAAGCGGGTGCGGAAGAAGCGGTAGCAGTAGACATTAAAACCTTCAGTCCGTCGGTGAGGACGGGGTTAGTTGCACATCGCCAGCCTGCGGGCACAGGACCGGCACGGGACATTAATTACCTTGTTGGCTGCGCGCCTTACATAAAGCGTAGTGCGACAGCACCGTCTGCACCGCCGACTCGATATCCATGTGGGTCGTGTCGAGCAACAGCGCATCGGCTACGGGTTTGAGCGGCGCCACGGCACGGGCCGTGTCGCGCGCATCGCGCGCCTGCATATCAGCAACAAGGGCGGGGAGATTAGCAGAGTTCCCCTTTTCGATCAACTGCTTATACCGCCGCTCGGCACGCGCCTCGGCGCTGGCGGTGAGGAAGACCTTGGCCACGGCATCGGCGAACACCACGGTGCCCATGTCGCGGCCGTCGGCCACCAGCCCCGGAGGCTGCTGATAGGCACGCTGGCGGTCGAGCAGCGCCGCGCGCACCGCCGGCAGGGCCGCCACTTTCGAGGCGCCCTCGCCCACCGCTTCGGCGCGGATCGCATCGGTGACATTCTCCCCCGCCAGCCACACCGCGCCGTCGCGGAAGGTGGCCGGCAGCGTGGCCGCCAATTGCGCCACGGCGGCCTCGTCGTCGAGCGCCACACCGTGCTTCATCGCCGACAGCGCGGTCAGCCGGTAGAGCGCGCCGCTGTCCAGGAAATGGAAGCCGAGCGCCGTGGCGACCCGCTCCGCCACGGTGCCTTTACCCGAGGCCGAAGGGCCATCGATGGCGATGACGGGGATATCGATGGGGGACAGCGTCATTGGGCAATCCCCGCAAAAATCTTGAAATACGTCGGGAAGGTCTTGTTCACGCACGCCGGGTCGTTGATGCGCATCGGCACGCCGCCGAGCGTCACCAGCGACAGGCACATCGCCATGCGGTGGTCGTCGTAGGTGTCGATGACGGCGTTAGGAATGAGTTCCTCAGGCGGTGTGATGCGAATGTAATCCGCCCCCTCTTCCACCGTCGCGCCGACCTTGCGCAACTCGGTTGCCATCGCCGCGATGCGGTCGGTTTCCTTCACCCGCCAGCTGGCGATGTTCCTGAGCGTGGTCGTGCCGTCGGCGAACAGCGCCGCCACCGCCAGCGTCATCGCGGCGTCGGGGATGGCGTTGCAGTCGAGGTCGATCGCCTTCAGCCGACCATTCCTGGGCGCCGACGCCTCGATCCAGTTCGGTCCCATGTCAATCTGTGCGCCCATTTTCGCCAGCGCATCGGCAAAGCGCACGTCGCCCTGCACGCTGTCGCGGCCCACGCCCAGCACCCGCACCGGGCCGCCGCCGATGGCCCCCGCAGCAAGGAAATACGACGCCGACGAAGCATCGCCTTCGACCCAGATTTCGCCAGGGCTCTGGTAGCGCGCCGCCGCCGGCACACCGAAGCCTTGCCAGCCGTTGCGCGCGATCTCGACGCCAAAGCGGCGCAGCATCGCCAGCGTAATGCCGATGTAGGGTTTGGATATCAGTTCGCCCACGACTTCGATCGTGGTGTTGCGCTGCCGCAGCGGCAGCGCCATCAGGAGGCCGGTGAGAAACTGGCTCGACACGTTGCCGCGCACCTCGGTGGCGTCGCCTGCAATCTCTGCAGGATGGATTTTCAGCGGCGGAAAGCCTTCCTGGCCGAGATAGTCGATGCGCGCACCCAGCCGCCGCAAGGCGTCGACCAGATCGCCGATCGGCCGCTCATGCATCCGCGCCACGCCTTTCAGGACATACTCGCCGCCCGACAGGGCGCACGCAGCGGTCAGCGAACGGAACGCCGTGCCGGCATTGCCCAGAAACAGTTCGGCCTGCTTGACCGGAAACGCGCCGCCCACACCCGTAATTTCATAATCGTCGGAGTCGCTCACCCGCGCCACGCCCACGCCCAGCGCGCGCAAAGCGTCGAGCATCACCCGGGTATCGTCGGAATCGAGCAGCGCACGCACGATCGTCGTGCCTTTCGCCAGCGCCGCCAGCAGCAGCACGCGATTGGAAATGCTTTTGGAACCCGGCAGGCGCACCGTGCCGCGGGCGGCAGTGCTCGGGGGAAGATCAAGAAATTCCATCAGATATCCAATAATTGAAGAGACCCAATCGTGTGTAACGGCTTCCCTGGAATCGCGAGCGGCCAGGTGTGTGGGACTTTTTGACTTCTCGTCATACCTTATGGGTGGTCTGGAGCGCCCCGTGGTTTTTCCTATTTGGAGCGAGGCGAACGAAACTGTATCTGACTCGCCGTGGTCGATGCCTCCGATTGGACGTACGGATCGGGATCTTTCTCAAGTGCCTTTACGGCATCCAAATATTTCGAATCATCAGTGAACCGTAGTCCCCAGACGGCCTCGGTTCGAACCCAGGCCGAAGGATCGCGCAAACTGTCCAGCAAACACTTCCCGATCGCGTCCCTTTCGCCCGGCAACAATGTTCCATCTTCAAGTTTGTGGCTCAGAATCATAACGATATTGAAGCGGAATACCGGGTCGTTTTTTTCCGCATGGTAAGCGGCCGCTAGCTCCGCCACGTGTCCTTTTCGCCTCTCTATCTCCTTGAGGTTTGGTGGAAACGCGGACTTATCGTAGTAGAGGTTCTCGTTGCGCGATGTACGGAGCGATGCAATCAATTCTGCAATGCCCGCCTTTTCTAGGCGATCCATTTTTTTGCGCGCCTGATCGGCGCGGTGGACCGCAGCCGCTTCGTCGGCCGCCAATCTTTCCAGCACGCGCCCCGTCGCAGACTCAGGGCTTTGCTTCGTGGCTGCCTCGGCAGGTTGCGCGAGATTCAGCGATGGCGATTCCGATTCGTCTACTCTGCGAAAATGCCGCACGGTCATGCCACGTCCTTCGCTGGCTCGCTCGATCATCGTGTTTCCGGCCAAAAATAAGTGACGGGTTCGAAGATTGTCGAACCACTCGCCTTCCGGACACTGAACGAGCACCTGCCTGTAACGATTGGTGGGTTTGAGCGGCTTATATACCTCGCGAAGCATAGGAATCGGATAAGCGCCTTCGTATCCAAAAACGGTTTCCGTCGAGACAGAATCGTCCGAATTCGACGAAGGGATAAAGGTCAGCCCCCCGCTATATCGAAGCTGGCAACCTACGGCGTCCTGCAGTGGCGCTCTTGGTGGGTCTTCCGACTGGAATGCGATGCGCGTAACGCCGCCTTCGCGGTAAATTCTTGCACGAGTCGCTTCGGGAGGGTTGCTGACCAGGGTCCAATCGGGGTGGTATCCCTTGAAAACCTTCTCCAGTTTCCACTGCCCCACCCACTCATGTCCTAACTTGTCCGTCTCGCTGGTCATTCCCTCCGGCACCCACTCGTGATGACCTACCCGACTAAGGACGAATACGCCCCAGCGGGGATCTTCCTTCAGATGGCGATCGATGTTTCGTTTGGAAGTAACCAAGATTTCCCTTAGCTGCTTAATAAATTCAGCTTCTTCCATGCTTCCCACAAACTCGTCCACACGCCCGATTTCGATACCCAAGCCCCAGCGCCAGAGGCGAACACCGGAGGCGGTCCCGTCACCATCCAGCAATTCTTTTCCCCGTGTCATGAATCCCGGGGTCAGTGGTTTGCGGTTTAAGCGAAGCGTAGCGAATTCATCGGTTTTAGCGTTGACATAATAGTTGCCAGAGAACGTGAAAGCGCGTTCCACCTCCTGGAGGGCAGCTTCAATCACTTCGCCACGCACGGCGGCTGCGTTGTTTTTTTCAGGGTCAACATTGGTCGCACTGCTCACATCGATACGGCCGAAAATTCCCTGCTTGAGCAACCCGAAGAGATACATCTGCAAGGCTTCCATTTGTGCCGCATCCCGTGACCCAAGCGGGCCGCCCGGCGGCGCTCCCAACTCCTGGGCATAGGCGGGTTCAAACCCTGTTTTTTGCAGCCGCTGGATTGCGATTGCGCGCCTGGCCGGATCCTCGTCGCAAGTGGACTCGATTCGGCGCCTGTCAATCACGGGAGTGGTGTCACACTGCCGCAGGATGACCTCTGCCACCTTGTCGCCGCGCCGCGCGGCATTCACCAGAGCGGGCAGCCATGCTTTGTTGAACGAATCGAATACGCGGCGATAAGCCGCATATTCGCGTTCCGCGCGCGCTACACATTCACGCTCGATTCGCTCGGTGTCCTTAACCTCCTGTTCTGTCAGTTCCGGCGAATCAGGATCGCCTTCCGAATAACAGGAGTCGGTGTCCTCATAGGCTATCAGCGGCTCAATGGCGGCAACATCTCGCCTCAATTGCCAGACATCGATGAACCCTCGGCTATCGACCGCTGGCTTGGGTCTGAAGCCATTTATAAGTTGCAGCGGCTGCGACAAGGCGAATGAACTACCCGACAAGAACAGGCATGAACAAATGATTCGCGCTAAAACTGCGACGTGCCGCAAAGAAGCGATTGGAGCCTGGGTCATCGTATTCATTGGGAGAATTGACAGGAATTCGCACTCAACATAGCTAGCAATCCGCACACTCATCCGGCGGGTGGTTCTCGTTTTGTTTGCCAATGATTGCGTACGGCGCGCGCACGCGAAAAAATCTCCAGCAAGGCTGCGGCGTCTTGTGTCGAGACCGCAGCTCGCACGGTTTGCAGCGCCGCCATATAGGCATCCAGTTCGGCCAGTACCGCCTCGCGATTCGCCAGCGCGATGTCGCGCCACATTTCCGGACTGCTGCCGGCAATGCGGGTGAAATCGCGGAAACCGCTGGCGGCAAAGCGGAAGAAGGTATCGCCGTCGGCGCGCTGCGCCAGTTCGTCCACCAGCGCGAACGCCGCCAGATGCGGCAGATGGCTCACCGCCGCAAACACGCGATCATGCAGGGCCGCCTCCAGCGTCTCGACCTGCGCCCCGGCCGCCTGCCACAGCGCCGTGACGGTGGCGACCGCATCGGCGCGGGTGTCGGCTTGCGGCGTCAGCACGACTTTCCTGCCTTGGTACAGATCGGCACGCGCAGCGCCGGGTCCGCTCTGCTCCGAGCCGGCAATCGGATGACCGGGAACAAAATCGGCGAAGCGGTCTGCAAGCGCCGCGCGCGCCGCCGCGATGACATTGGCCTTGGTGCTGCCGGTATCGGTGACGATGGCACCCGGCTTCAGGTACGGTGCGAGATTTTGCAGAACCGCTGCGGTCTCGCCCACCGGCAGCGCCAGCAGGATGCAGTCCGCCTGCCCGGCTTCCGCCCAGTCGGCCGCGCGGTCGATCAAGCCGCGTTCGAGCGCGGCATCCAGGCTCGCCGGATTGCGGCCAACGCCCAGGACTTCGCGTACGGCACCGGCCTGTTTCAGGGCGAGGGCAAAAGAGCCGCCGATCAGGCCGGTGCCGACGAGGGCGAGTTTTTCGATGATCACAGGCACACTCTCAGGGCGTCGAGGAAACGGGCGTTCTGCCCGGCCAGGCCCACCGACACGCGCACGAATTCGGGCAGACCGTAATTGGCGACCGGGCGCACGATCACACCACGCTTCAGCAATTCCGTGTTGATGCGGGCGGCGTCGCCCACTTTCGCCATCAGAAAATTGCCTTTCGACGGCACGATCTCGATGTTCAGTCCGGCGAGCCCCGCCTCCAGCTGCGCCATGCCGGCACGGTTGAGCGCATAGCTGCGGTCGAGAAAGTCGACGTCGTCCAGCGCCGCTTCGGCTGCAGCGAGCGCGGGCGCGTTGACGTTGAAAGGGTGGCGAACCCGGTTCAGCAGGTCGACCACATCGGGATGCCCGACCCCATAACCGACGCGCAGGCCGGCGAGACCATAGGCCTTGGAGAAGGTGCGGCTGATCAAGAGATTGGGGAAGCGCCCGATCCACGCCAGGGTATCGCAGCGATCCTCGGCGGGGAGGTATTCGCCGTAGGCTTCGTCCAGCACCACCAGCACCTGCGGCGGCACGCTGGCGAGGAAAGCCTCGATCTCCGCCCACGGCAGGAAGGTGCCGGTCGGGTTGTTGGGGTTGGCGATCCACAGCACGCGGGTATCGTCGCGGATCGCCGCGCGCATCGCGGCAAGATCGTGGCCGTAATTCTTCGCCGCCACCGCGATGCCCTGCGCGCCCACGGTCTGTGTGGCGATCGGATACACCGCGAAGGCGTGCTGCGCGTAGACAGAGGAAGTGCCAGGCGACAGGAAGGCGCGCGCGGCCATGTCCAGCACGTCATTGGAGCCGTTGCCCAGCACGATCTGGTTTGCCGCGACGCCCAATTTTTCCGACAATTTCACCTTCAGCGCAAACCCCGCGCCATCGGGATACAGCGCCATGTCATAGAGCGCGTCCTGCGCCGCCGCCAGTGCACGCGGGCTGGGGCCGAGCGGGTTTTCGTTCGACGCCAGCTTGACGATATCGGCCTCGTTCAACCCCAGTTCGCGAGCGAGTTCGGAAATGGGCTTGCCGGGCTGGTACGGAGCAATCGCACGCACGTACGACGGAGCAAGATCACAACAGCTCATGACGAAGCAGCGGGGTAAGAACCGAGAACCTTGAGGAAAGCAGCGCGCGTCTCGATTTCGGCCAGTGCAGCGGCCAGTCTGGTGTCCTGGCGATGGCCTTCGCAGACCACAAAGAATAGATATTCCCAGTTGCCCGAGCGTGCCGGACGCGATTCGAGCTTGCTCATGGAAATGCCAGCGTCGGCGAGCGGCTGCAGCAATTTGACCACCGCGCCCGGCTGGTTCTTCGCGCCCATTACCAGCGAGGTCTTGTCGCACCCGGACGGCGCAGCGTCGGTTTGCCCCAGCACCAGAAAGCGCGTGGTATTGCTGGATTCATCCTCGACCCGCGCCTCGACCACGGCAAGGCCATACAGCTCGGCGGCGGCTTCGGAGCCCAGCGTGGCCGCCTCGGATTCGGCGGCTGCGCGGCGCGCGCCTTCGCTGTTGCTGACCACGCTGATGCGCTCAGCGTGGGGAAGATGGCGGCTGAGCCACTGCTGGCACTGGGCGAGCGATTGCGCGTGGCCATAGACACGTTGAATGCCAGCGAGTCCGCCGTGTTTGCGCATCAGGGTCTGGTGAATCGGTAGCATCACCTCGCCGCAGATTTTCAGCGAACTGGCGACGATGAGGTCGAGCGTGCGGCCGATCACGCCCTCGGTCGAGTTTTCCACCGGCACCACGGCAAAATCGGCGCGGCCGGTTTCCACCGCCTGAAAGCACGCGTCGATGTCGGCTTCGGCGAGCGCCTCGACCTCATGGCCGAAATGCTTGTGCACGGCTTGCTGGCTGAAGGTACCGGCCGGGCCGAGATAGGCGACGTGGGTGATTTCTTCCACGGCGCGACAGGCCGACATGATTTCGCGGATCAGACGCTCAACGGTGTCGCCCGACAGGGGGCCGGGGTTCGCTTCGCGCAGGCGCCGCACAATCTGCGCCTCGCGCTCGGGACGGTAGATTTTCTCGCCCTGTTTGGCGCGCCCCACCTGCTGGGCAATGCCCGCACGCTCCGACAGCAGCTTCAAAATGCCATCGTCGATGCTGTCGATGCGCGCACGCAGCGCCTTCAATTCCTCATCCATCGTGTCAGGCGGCAGGCAAATAGCGCACGGCGAGCACGCCGGCGATGGCGGAGAGTTGCTGCATGACGCTGTCGGTCACGGCACTGTCGACGTCGACCAGCGTATACGCCATGTCGCCCTTCGACTTGTTGACCATGTTGTGGATGTTGAGCCCGGCGGCAGCCAGCACCGACGAAATCTGCCCCACCATGTTGGGCACGTTGGCATTGGCGATCGCGATGCGGTAAGCCGACTCGCGCGGCATGCTGACGTTGGGGAAGTTGACCGAATTGAGGATGTTGCCGTTTTCCAGATAGTCGGCGAGCTGCTCGGCCACCATGACCGCGCAGTTCTCCTCGGCTTCCTCGGTGGAGGCGCCGAGGTGCGGCAGCGCCACGACTTTGGCGTGGCCTTTCAGCGCGTTCGCCGGGAAGTCGCAGATATAGGCATGCAGCTTGTTGGCGTCGAGCGCCTCGATCACGGCGGCGTTGTCGACCACGCCCTCACGCGCGAAATTCAGCAGCACCGCGCCCGAACGCATCATACCCAGGCGCTGGGCGTTGATGAGGTTGCGAGTGGCGTCAACGAGCGGTACGTGCAGGGTGACGAAATCGGCGAGACGCAAGGCGTCTTCCACGTTTTCCGCACGCTTGACCTGCGACGGCAGCCGCCATGCGGCATCGACGGTGATCGCAGGGTCGAAGCCGACGACGTTCATGCCGAGCTTGATCGCCGCCTCCGCGATGTAGGAGCCGATCGCGCCCAGCCCGATCACGCCCAGCGTGCGGCCCGGCAGCTCGGTTCCTGCGAACGCCTTCTTGCCGGCTTCGGTCGCCTTGTGCATGGCTTCATCGCTGCCGGACAGGCCTTCGACAAAATTAATCGCGGGCACGATGTTGCGCGCGCCCAGCAGCATTCCGGCGATGACCAGTTCCTTCACCGCATTGGCATTGGCGCCCGGCGCATTGAACACCGGCACGCCACGTTCGGACAGCTTCTTCACCGGAATGTTGTTGGTGCCGGCACCGGCACGCGCGATCGCGCGCACCGAGGCGGGGATGTCCATCTCGTGCATGTTGGCCGAGCGCACCAAGATGCCGTCCGGGTCGGCCACATCGCCGCCGACGGTGTAGTGCTCCGGCAGCCGCGCCAGCCCGCGCGCGGAAATCGCATTGAGGGTGAGGATCTTGCGCGCGTCAGCCATGGCTTTTCTCGAACTCGCGCATGCAGTCGACCAGCGCACGCACGCCCTCGATCGGCATGGCATTGTAGATCGACGCGCGCATGCCGCCGACCGAGCGGTGGCCCTTCAACTGGATCAGGCCGCGTTCCTTGGCGGCCTTGAGGAAGGCCTCGTCGAGCGCGGCGTCCTTCAGGGTGAAGGGCACGTTCATCAGCGAGCGGTTTTCCTTCGCCACCGGCGAGCTGTAGAAATCGGTCGCGTCGAGCGCGTCATACAGCAGACCGGCTTTCTCGCGGTTGGTCTTTTCCATCGCCGCGAGGCCGCCGCGCACCTTGAGCCACTTGAACACCAGCCCCGCCGTGTACATGGCAAAGGTGGCCGGCGTGTTGTACATCGAGTCGTTGTCGGCGTGGATCTTGTAGTCGAACATGGTCGGCGTGCCTTTCAGCGTCTCCCCGATCAGGTCGTCGCGCACGATGACGATGGTGAGGCCGGCCGGGCCGATGTTCTTCTGCGCGCCGGCATAGATCACGCCGAACTTCGACACGTCGATCGGGCGCGACAGGATGGTCGACGACATGTCGGCCACCAGCGGCACGCTGCCGGTCTCGGGCGTCCAGAAGATTTCCACGCCGCCGATGGTTTCGTTGGGCGTGTAGTGCACGTAGGCGGCGTTGGGATCGAGCTTCCACTGGTCCTGCGCCGGCGCGTAGCTGAAGTTCTTGTCTTCGCTGGTCGCCACCACGTTCACCGCACCAAATTTCTTCGCTTCCTTGATGGCCTTTTTCGACCACTCGCCGGTGTTGAGGTAATCGGCGGAGGTTTTGCCGCGCAACAGGTTCATCGGCACCATGGCGAACTGCGAGGACGCGCCGCCCTGCAGGAACAGCACCTTGTAGTTGGCGGGGATGCCCATCAGCTCGCGCAGGTCGGCCTCGGCCTCGGCCGCGATGCCCATGAATTCCTTGCCGCGGTGGCTCATTTCCATCACCGACATGCCGCTGCCGTGCCAGTCGACCAGTTCGGCCTGCACCTGCTGCAGGACATCTTTAGGTAGCACGGCCGGGCCGGCGCTGAAGTTATAGATGGTCATGTTTTAGTCCCCCAATTCCTCTTCGTTGTCGGTTTCAGCCACTTTTTCCAGGCTGATCAGCGTTTCGCCCTTGTCCAGGTTGATCAGCGTGACGCCCTGCGTCGCGCGGCTCATGGCCCGAATCTCTTTGACGCGGGTGCGGATCAGCACGCCGCCGGTGGTGATCAGCATGATCTCGTCGTCCGGCTTCACCAGCGTGGCGGCCACCACCTTGCCATTCCGCTCGCTGGTCTGAATCGCGATCATGCCTTGCGTGGCACGCGCATGGCGGGTGTACTCGGTGATCGATGTGCGCTTGCCAAAGCCATTTTCGGTCGCGGTCAGCACGAAATCGTTTTCGTCCTCGGCCACCAGCAGCGAAATTAGCTTCTTGCCCTTGGCGAGCTTCATGCCGATGACGCCGCGTGCGGTGCGGCCCATCGGGCGCACGTCGTTTTCGTCGAAGCGCACCGCCTTGCCGCCGTCGGAGAACAGCATGACGTCGTGGCGGCCGTCAGTGATCGACGCGCCGATCAGGAAATCGCCGTCGTCCAGTCCCACCGCGATGATGCCGGCGGTACGCGGACGCGAGAAATCGGAGAGCGGCGTTTTCTTGACGATGCCGTTGCTGGTCGCCATGAACACGTAATGATCGTCGTCAAAGGATTGAACCGGCAGCAGCGCGTTGATCTTTTCGCCGTCTTCCAGCGGCAGCAGGTTGACGATGGGCTTGCCGCGCGCGTTGCGTCCGCCCTGCGGCACGTTGTAGACCTTGAGCCAGTATAGGCGGCCGCGGTTGGAGAAGCAGAGAATGTAGTCGTGGGTGTTGGCGACGAACATCTTCTCGATGAAATCTTCGTCCTTGGTGCCCGCCGCCTGCTTGCCGCGCCCGCCGCGCTTCTGTGCGCGATAGTCGTCGAGCGGCTGCGACTTCATGTAGCCGCCGTGCGACAGCGTAACCACCATCTCTTCCGGCTTGATCAGGTCCTCCATCGACATGTCTTGCGCGTTCTCGACGATGGCCGAGCGGCGACCGTCGCCGAACTGCTCCTGAATCTGGGTCAGTTCCTCGCGGATGATCTGGGTAATGCGCGACGGGTTGGCCAGGATGTCGAGCAGATCGGCGATCTTCGCCATGATCTCCTTGTACTCGCCGATGATCTTGTCCGATTCAAGGTTGGTCAGACGCTGCAGCTGCATTTCCAGAATGCGCTGCGCCTGGATTTCCGACAAGTGATAGCCGTCAGCATGCAGGCCGAACTCGGGTCCGATGTTCACCGGACGCGAAAACTCGGGGTCGATGCGCGCCAGCATTTCCTCGACCATCGCCGACTTCCAGGCGCGACCCAGCATGCGCTCTTTCGCGATCACCGGGGTCTCCGACGACTTGATCAGTTCGACGATCTCGTCGACGTTGGCCAGCGCCACCGCCAGACCTTCGAGGATGTGGCCGCGTTCGCGCGCCTTCCTGAGATCGAACACGGTGCGACGGGTGACGACTTCGCGGCGGTGGCGCAGGAAGGCGTCGAGCATTTCCCTCAGGTTGAGCAATCTGGGTTGCCCGTCGATCAGGGCCACCATGTTCATGCCGAAGGTGTCCTGCATCTGCGTCTGCTTGTACAGATTGTTCAGGATGACGTCGGCGTTTTCGCCGCGCTTCAGCTCGATGTAGACGCGCATGCCGGACTTGTCGGACTCGTCCCTGAGATCGGCAATGCCGTCGATCTGCTTCTCGCGCACCAGCTCGCCAATTTTTATCAATAAATTGGCCTTGTTCACCTGGTAGGGCAGCTCGTCGATGATGATGGCCTGCTTGCCGCCCGCCTTGTCGAGATCCTCGACGTGGCAGGTGGCGCGCATCACCACGCGGCCGCGCCCGGTGCGGTAGCCGTCGCGCACGCCGGACAGGCCGTAGATGATGCCGGCGGTCGGGAAGTCCGGCGCCTTGACGATGCTGATCAGCGACTCGATGTCGATTTCCGGGTCGTCCAGCAGCGCAAACAGCGCGGTGCAGATGTCGGTGAGGTTGTGCGGCGGGATGTTGGTCGCCATGCCCACCGCAATGCCGGACGAGCCGTTGATCAGCAGGTTGGGAATCTTGGTCGGCAGCACCAGCGGCTCGTGCTCGGAGCCGTCGTAGTTGGGTCCGAAGTCGACCGTTTCCTTGTCGAGGTCCGCCAGCAGCTCGTGCGCGATTTTCGACATGCGCACTTCGGTGTAACGCATCGCCGCCGCGTTGTCGCCGTCGACCGAGCCGAAGTTGCCCTGGCCGTCGATCAGCGGGTAGCGCAGCGAGAAGTCCTGCGCCATCCGCACCATGGTGTCGTACACCGCGGTGTCGCCGTGCGGGTGATATTTACCGATGACGTCGCCGACCACACGGGCCGACTTCTTGTAAGCCTTGTTCCAGTCGTTTCCCAGCTCGTTCATTGCAAACAACACGCGACGGTGCACGGGCTTCAGGCCGTCGCGTACATCCGGCAGTGCGCGCCCCACGATCACGCTCATGGCGTAATCGAGGTATGAGCGCCGCATCTCGTCTTCGAGACTGACCGGGAGGGTTTCCTTGGCAAACTGTTCCATAACCGGCTTTTTATTGACTTAAAGCCCGCGATTTTAGCATGGTCGCCGCGCCCGCCCGCCTTTGCCAAACCTCGGCCAAACAGTGAGAATGCTGGCCACCATGAAAGCCCCCGCCGACCTTATTCTCCTGCCGCAATGGGTGGTGCCCGTCGAAGCCGATGGCGCAAGCGATCCCGCGCCCCACGCTGGCGCGCTGTCCGACCATGCCGTCGTGGTGCAGCACGGCCGGATTCTCGCGGTGCTGCCGGCCGAGGCTGCCCGGAGCCAGTACGCCGCCACGCAGACCCTGGCCCTGCCCGGCCAGGCGCTGATCCCCGGTCTCGTCAACCTCCACGGCCATGCAGCCATGTCGCTGTTGCGCGGCTTTGCCGACGACCTGCCGCTGATGGCCTGGCTGAACGACCACATCTGGCCTGCCGAGAAAAAACACGTGTCGGAGGCCTTCGTGCGCGACGGCACCCTGCTCGCCGCCGCCGAAATGCTGGCAGGCGGCATCACCACCTGCAACGACATGTATTTCTTCCCGCAGGCTGCGGGCGAGGCCTATTTGCAGGCCGGCATGCGCGCCACACTGGGCATGATCGTGCTGGAATTCCCCAGCGCCTATGCCGTCGATGCAGACGACTATCTGGCGCGCGGACTGTCCGTGCGCGACGAACTGAAGGACGAGCCGCTGCTGAGCTTCGCCTTCGCCCCGCATGCGCCCTACACCATTGCGGACGCCACCTTCGGCCGCATCAACACCCTGGTTGAGCAGCTTGGCCTGCCTATCCACACCCATATTCACGAAACCACCGTCGAAATCCGCGACAGCCTGAAGCAATTCGGGATGCGCCCGCTGGAACGACTGGCACAGCTGGGCCTGTTGGGGCCGAACTTCATCGGCGTCCATGCGGTGCACGTCAACGACGCCGAAATCGGGCTGCTCGCGCAACACGGCTGCCATGTGGCGCACTGCCCGGGCTCCAACCTGAAACTCGCTTCGGGCATCGCGCCGGTGGCCCAATTCGCCGCGGCAGGCGTCAACTTCGGCTTCGGCACCGACGGCGCCGCCAGCAACAACCGTCTCGACCTGTTCGCCGAGATGCGCCTGGCGGCCCTGCTGGCCAAGGGCGCCAGCGGCGATGCCGCTGCCCTGCCCGCTGCCGCTGCGCTGAAAGCTGCGACGCTGGACGCCGCCCGCGCGCTCAATCTCGACAGCCAGATCGGCAGCATCGCCGTCGGCAAGCGCGCCGACCTGGTCGCGGTCGACCTGTCTGCCCTGTCGAGCCAGCCGGTGTTTGACCCCGTCTCGCACCTGGTTTACGTTGCCGGACGCGAGCATGTCACCCACGTGTGGGTCGACGGCACGCTGAAACTGGACAACCGCCGTCTGGTCGGTCTCGACACCGACGACCTGACCGTCCGCGCCGCCTACTGGCGCACCAAACTCACTGCCTGAGGTTTGTTATGAGCAATGTCGACGCCGCCGAAATCGCCAAGTTTTCCGAACTTGCCCACCGCTGGTGGGACCCCAACTCCGAGTTCAAACCGCTGCACGAAATCAACCCGCTGCGCCTGAAATGGATCGACAAACAGGCATCGCTCGCCGGCAAGAAGGTACTCGACGTCGGCTGCGGTGGCGGCATTCTGGCCGAAGCGATGGCGGGCGCCGGCGCCCGTGTCAGCGGCATCGACCTGTCGGAAAAAGCGCTCCAGGTCGCCAAGCTGCATCTCTACGAATCCGGCAAGAGCGTCGACTACCAGCTGATATCCGCCGAAGATTTCGCCGCGCAGCACGCCGGCGAATTCGACGTCGTCACCTGCATGGAAATGCTCGAACACGTGCCTGATCCCGCTTCCGTCGTCGCCGCCTGCGCCAAACTGGTCAAGCCCGGCGGCTGGGTGTTCTTCTCGACGCTCAACCGCAACGCCAAGAGTTACCTGTTCGCCATCGTCGGCGCCGAGTACATCCTCAAGCTACTGCCGCGCGGCACCCACGATTACGCCAAATTCATCCAGCCCGCCGAGCTCGCCCGCATGGCGCGCGAAGCCGGGCTCGACACCCAGGAGCTGATCGGCATGACCTACAACCCGCTGACCCAGGTCTATCGGCTGGAAGCCGATACCGACGTCAACTACCTGCTGGCGACCCGCCGGGGAGATTGAAGCCGTGAAGCTCGAGAACATTCGCGCCGTCCTGTTCGACCTCGATGGCACGCTGGTCGATACCGCGCCCGACCTCGGCTACGCACTCAACCTGCAGCGCGCACGCTACGGCCTGCCGCCGCTGACCGACGAGGTCATCCGCCCGCAGGCCTCGCACGGCGCGCGCGGCCTCTTGGGCGTCGGTTTCGACCTGCATCCCGACAATCCGCGCTTTGCCCCCATGCGCGAAGAATTCCTGCAGCTCTATGCGGACAACATCTGCCACCACTCGCGCCCATTCCCCGGCATCCTCGACCTGTTGACCGCGCTCGAAGCGCGCGGCCTGAAATGGGGTGTGGTCACCAACAAGCCCGCGCGCTTCACCGAGCCCCTGATGTCCATTCTCGACCTGGCCGAGCGCGCCGCCTGCATCGTCTCCGGCGACACCTGCCCGCAGCCCAAGCCGCACCCGGCGCCGATGCTCGCCGCTGCCGAACTGTGCAGTGCCATGCCGGCGCAGTGCCTGTACCTGGGCGACGCCGAACGTGACATCCAGGCCGCCAGCGCCGCTTCCATGCCGGCCCTGGTCGCCGCCTGGGGCTACCTCGACGCCAGCGACGAGCCGCACACCTGGGGCGCCCACGCACAAATCCATCACCCCCTCGACACCCTGAATTACCTGGTCCCCTGAACGATGGACTACACGCTCCTCAAACAGCTGCACCTTGCCACCATCGCCCTTACCCTGACGCTGTTCGTCCTGCGCGGCGTCTGGATGATGGCGGACTCCCCCCGGCTGCAGGCGCGCTGGGCGCGCATCGTGCCGCACGTCAACGACACCCTGCTGCTGGTCAGCGGCATCGGGCTGGCCTTACTGCTGCAGCAATACCCGCTGGTGCACGGCTGGCTCACCGCCAAGTTCTTCGCACTGATCGCCTACATCGTGCTCGGCACCTTCGCCCTCAAGCGCGGCAAAACCCGGGGCCAGCGCATCGTCGCCTGGATAGCCGCCCTGCTGGTATTCGGCTATATGGTAGCGGTGGCGATCGCGCACGATCCCTTGCCCTTCATCCGGTAAGCCGCCTCACGGAAATGTCGCGGGGCCGGAACTTTCCCGCAGGTCCCCTCTCTATGCGGTACACTTGTTTGGCAACACACAGGGGCCGACCTGGCTTCGACGTGGGTCGCAAAGCAGCGTAGGGCATACCGAGGGTCAGAGCACCTCGTAAATCCAACTGAAAAACTTTAGTCGCAAACGACGAAAACTACGCCCTGGCCGCTTAAGGTCCAGGACTCAC